>CAKZMN010000296.1 GCA_937128575.1 uncultured Alphaproteobacteria bacterium
GAAGAATCCGTACGCGTTGCAGAGCGCCACCGCGAAGCCAACAAAGTGCCCAGCGGCGCCGCGGATATGATTTGCGCCCACGGTGATGGGTTTGCGGCAGAGATTGCCCAGAAGAAAAAGCCCTATGAGCTGGTTATTGCGAATATTTTGGCAGGGCCGCTCAAAGACATGGCGCCAGATTTAAAATCTGTGGTGGATGATAATGGATACGTTATTTTATCCGGCATATTGAATGAGCAAGCCGAGGACGTTTTAGAAATTTACGCCGCTCAAGGCCTTCGCCTCAAAAAACGCTATGATATTGACGAATGGTCAACGCTAACTCTTCATAAATCATAGTTATAACAATGGTTTAATCTCCACGCTTGCTTAAACCCATCATTGTATTTTCAACGCTTTTGAAGAAGTTATTCACCGCATCCATGAAACTAAATTCTGTTGTTTGCGCCTCTGATCCGGCTTGTTGCGCGTAGAAAAGCGTTTGGGCGGTTTCGTTTGAGGCTGATATAGGGGCGGAGGCCAGCTTTTCTGGCTCTATTCCTTGCGCATTGCCGCCTGGCTCAATAGCGGCCAAACGCTCCGCTAGTCGGTCATCTGCGCTTTTTATGTTGGTTTGTGGCGCGCTACCGCGGCCCTGTGATAGCGCCGCAATGATTGAGTTACCCGATATTTGCATAATTACACCCTACATTTCCTTTGTTTTTTAAAAATCTACAAAAGAATAAGCAATTAGTGTGCCAAAGCCATTATCAGAGCGGTTTTTCCCAAAATAGGGCTTGTCCCGCTGTTGGGTCAAGCTCGTACCCGTTAAAGCCAAATTTCTTGTAAGCATTTTGCGCGATGGCGTTTCCGGACAAAACTTCCAATGTAATTTTACAGGCCTTGCGCGACTTTGCTTCGCGCTCTACGGCCTCTAACAAATTCTGGCTTATGCCCTTACCGCGATAATCAGGATGCACGACAATGTCATGAATGTTAATTAAAGGGCGCGCCTTGAAAGTTGAGAACCCCTCAAACCCATTGACGAGACCCGCGGGACTTTTGTCGAAATAGGCCAAGAAGCTGAATGCGAATGGTCGTTTAGATAACTCTAGCGGCAAATTCTGTTTCACATCATTAGATAAATCAGACCCGCCGCCCATGGGATCAAGCGCATAGGCGCCAAGCAGAGTTACAAGGTCGCTGGCATGTTGCGGATTTTTATAATCCGCGCGGATCACTTCGATAGACATGAATTATTCCACCGTAACGGATTTTGCGAGGTTGCGAGGTTGGTCGACGTCTGTGCCTTTGGCGACAGCGACGTGGTAGGAGAGGAGCTGCACCGGAATGGCGTATAGAATGGGCGCGACGAAGGGGTGTACGTCACCCAATTCGATGACCCATGTGGTTTGATCCTTCAAAGACTTTGCGCCCGCCGCATCGGTGATAAGGAAGACCTTGCCCCCGCGCGCCACGGTTTCCTGCACGTTGCTGGCGGTTTTTTCGAATAGCGGATCATTGCCCGGCGCGACCACAACCACGGGCACGCTGTCGTCGATGAGCGCGATGGGGCCGTGTTTCATTTCACCCGCGGCGTAGCCTTCGGCGTGGATATATGAAATTTCCTTAAGCTTTAATGCGCCCTCCAAAGCGATCGGGTAAAAGGAGCCGCGCCCGAGATAGAGCACATCGCGCGCGCCCTCAATTTCCAGCGCGATTTCTTTGATTTGTTCGTCATGTTTCAATATTTGCGCCGCCACCGATGGGATATGGCGCAGGGCTTCGCCCATTTCCTGCATTTGCTCCACGGTGATTTCCTTTTTACCGCGCGCCGCCGCAAAGGCCATGCAAGCCAGCGTTGTGATTTGGGTTGTGAAGGCCTTGGTGGAGGCCACGCCAATTTCGGGGCCCGCCAAAGTATGCAGGATAAGATCGCTTTCGCGTTCAATCGTGCTTTCGATGGTGTTGACGATAGAGAGGATTTTCTGCCCCTGTGATTTGCAATAGCGAAGGGCCTCTAGAGTATCCAGCGTTTCACCGGATTGGGATACAAATATGGATAGGCCGCCCGCGGGCATGGGGGCCTCGCGATAACGGAATTCGGACGCGACAGCACTTTCACAAGGGGTGCGCGCGATTTGTTCGAACCAATATTTGGCAAG
>CAKZMN010000297.1 GCA_937128575.1 uncultured Alphaproteobacteria bacterium
GCGATGCATCCTCGACGGCGATCGACAGTTTGAAGGTGCTGCTCATAGCCTACGCCGCCACGTACGCCAGATTGAAGAACTTCATCCGCCATGCAGAATGCATCAGAGAATGTTGTTTTTTCATTGGCAATACGGAATAAGTTTTGGTTAGGAATAACGATCAATGTATCTACGTAATCCTGCATTTCCTCAAGACCAGATTCTGCAGATTTCATGCGGTGCGATCCTTCGAAATGGAAAGGCTTGGTTACAACGCCAACTGTCAAAATACCGCGCTCACGACAAGCCTTGGCAATAACAGGGGCGGCGCCCGTTCCTGTACCACCGCCCATACCTGCGGTAACGAAGGCCATATTTGCGCCCTCAAGATATTGTAAAACCTCGTCTAGGCTTTCCTCGGCAGCAGCCTTACCAACTTCGGGTTTAGATCCTGCGCCTAAACCACCAGTTACATGCGCGCCAAGTTGAATTTTGTTTTCGCAGAGCGATCCCTCTAATGCCTGAGCATCAGTGTTACACACCAGGAACTCACACCCCTCAAGCCCCGAAGAAATCATGTTGTTCACAGCGTTTCCGCCCGCACCACCAACGCCGATTACGGCAATTTTAGGCGATAGTTTTTGAACATCAGTTGGTTGCATTTTTATATTGATCATAGTCGTGATCCCCCAAGGATTTCTTTAAGTTGCAAGCACCATATGGAATGAAGCTGTGGCAGGTGTGATTAAGAGTGTAGGTAAGTTTTTTTACGCAGGAAAGTGAAAAAATGAAGAGACTCACAGGCTTAGTGCATATTTTTCATTATCCAAGCATAACACCTTCTGACAAACAGATTCAAAGAATCGCCGTAAGTGACTCATTCGATTCACCTTTTCCCGAAAAACCCACAGCCACCCAAATGACCAAAAGACCCATGCATGAAATATTGTGGATAAATATGGGATCAATATGAATAACCCCTACCAATTCTCGTGCAGCCACATTTTTGTTCGCTCCCAAAAGCTTCCCAGCTCTACCTGAGCCATGATTTCCGCCGGCATTTCACCAGAGCGCTCAGAAACATAGGTGAGTAATCCCGCAGTTGTGGAAAAAGCCGGGCCGCTTACCGCGTCAGGCAAGCCACTTAATCTTATGGGCTTACCAAGGCGCACTTGCTTGTCTAAAACATGCTGCGCTAAATCTTTAAGACCTGGAATTTGGCTAGAGCCCCCAGTTAACACAACTCTGCGCCCCAATGACGGGCCTAAACCGCTATCCTTAAGTCTGGCGCGCACAAGTTCAAAAATTTCTTCCACGCGTGGCTGTATAATACCAACCAGCAAGGAGCGCGGCACATGATTGGGATCATGGCGATCGTGCTCCCCGATGCGCGGCACATCAATAAGCTCGTTTTCATCCGCATGTGACGCCATGGCGCTTCCATACAGAATTTTCAAGCGCTCCGCATCACTGGTTGATGTGGTTAAGCCCTTGGCTATATCATTCGTAATGTGCTGTCCGCCAATGGGGATAGCGTCGGTGTATATGGCGCTGCCGCCTTGAAAAACTGCGAAGGATGTTACGCCGCCGCCAATATCAATAACCGTACAGCCGAGATCCATTTCATCCTCAACCAAAGAAGCAACCCCCGCAGCGTAGGCAGATACGCATAGCGCAGAGATATCCAAGTGAGAGCGATCAATTGCTGTAGACATATTTTTAAGCGCGCCTATGTCTCCGGTCACCATATGAATATCAACGCTCATATGCTGGCCGAACATTCCTCGCGGTTCACGAATTCCATCATGGCCATCAATACGGTACCCCGTGGGGATGGTATGAATTAGCTCGTATTCATCGCTAACCACCTGCTCTTGGGCTTTAGCGAGGGCGCGGCGCACATCATTATCTGTAATTTCATGTCCCGCGATTTGAACCTCTGCGGTGTGACCGTGAGACATGGCATGCACACCAGACAAATTCACCACCACCTCGCGCAGTGGATATCCCTTCATGACATCCGCCGCCATATTTTCTGCCGCGTGAACTGTTTGGCGTATAGTGGCTTCGGCCTTGTCTATATCTGTAATTGTTCCGCTTTTTACGCCGCCAGATGCGTGATGACCTACACCTAAGACCTCAAACGTTCCCTCATCATCAATCACGCGGCCGATAAAACACGCGATTTTGTTGCTTCCGATATCAAGGGCGGCCACTAAAGAGCCTTTGGGCTTATGCTTATGCTTCATGATGTTTAGATATTATTTCCTGTTTTGAGACCGGCCTTATATTCCTGAACGGCGCCGGGACGAGTTCTTACAACAATACGATCCTGCTCGCGCAAATCAATAGACTTTAAATCTTTATCAAGTAACTTGTCTTCCTCTTGCGCGAACGCCAAACGGCGCAGAGCCAGCCCGACATCTTGCTCAGGAAGCCTAACAACTACGCCAGAACTTAAAGTAACGTCCCATCTTCGCTCGCCAATCCACGCCGCTGATTTCGCGCGCTCAAACAAGGCGCTCTCTGCCTTTAAATCCCCAATAAGAGAGGGCGCCTGCGCAGGCGCACCCTCGCCAGTAATGACAATTAAGTCTTTAAACAGCGACAAACCCTCGGCGGTAATGACTTCGCCCTCACTATCTAGAAGGCTAAGTTTTTTGTTTTTTTGCCAAAGAGCGAGAGGGGCGCGCTCCTCTATATTAATATATATAGTGTCTGGAAGACGGCGCTCAACGCGGGCGCGCTTCACCCAATCCACCCGCTCAACCAGAGCTTTTGCCTCTGTTGGATCAAAGGAGAATAGTGGGTCGCCCTTTTTGACATTAATCAGAGCATGCAACACATTCGGATCCGTATTCATGCGTCCTTCGACCAAAATATCATCAACAACAAACCCCATATCCGCTGTGATGTTTAAAGTTTTTTGCCCGATCCAATCAGCGGTTCTTGTATCTGCTTCGCTTAGGAAAAACCAAGACCCCACCCACAGCAGCCCAATCAAAACGACAATCGACATACCGAAGCGCCTTAGCCACGGCAGAACGAACGCAAGCTTGCCTTTGCGTCTTTTATTTACAGTATTTTTTCGTTTTCCGATCACAGACATTAAACATGATCTTTCGCGTTTGTGGCTTTAACGTTTTAACAATCGAGCATCTTTGGGCACCGGGTCTTTCGGCATAGCTTTCTTGCGGCGCTCACGCAGGGCCTCTTCAATTAAACCTGATAGAAAATCACTAAAGAGTAAAGAGTCCTTTGCGGCCTCCCATAGAAAATATCCGTATGAACCCGGTATGGGGTTTACTTCGTTCATCCAAATTTCACCAGATTTAGAGTCGCCAATAAAATCAATGCGCGGCGCGCCGGTCCCGTCGAGAGCCTCGAATAATCGCACTGACCATGCGCGGATATTCTCTTCCATCTCATTATCTAGTTTTGGATTTAATTCTCGCGTCAGGGACAGCATGCCCTCACTGATTGCGGTTGCGGGTGATTTAATGCCTCCGCCCATTTTATCGCCATTTTTATTGTCACCGCCGGACAAATATTTTTGCTTAAAATCGAGCAACTCATCGCTAGCTTTAGGGCGTTCAATTGCAGAAATTTTGATTACGCCGTCAATATTTGCAACCGCCGCATTATATTCGACCAAGTTAGAAACAAAGGGTTCAACAATGGCGGTATCATCCATTTCAAAAATCGCAGGAAGGCACGCTGCCAACTCCTCAAGAGTGTCAACCTTAGCTACACCGATAGAGCTGCCTAGATGAGAGGGTTTTAAAATTAGTGGAAAATCTAATTCTCCGAGTGTTTCTTTCAAAGTCTCTGGGGCTATATAAAAGCCCTCTGAAGGACGTTTGATAACGGCATAGGGGATATGAGGAATATCCAAATCATTTAAAATTCGTTTCGTCGCGACCTTGTCCATCAATATGGCAGAAGCCATAACGCGCATGCCCGCATAAGCGACATTCACAAGCTCAAACAGCCCTTGAATTCTACCATCCTCGCCGTACAAACCATGAAAAACAGGCAAGGCCACATCAAACTCCACGGCTTTTGCCTGCCCGAACAGAGGCGATTTTTCAGCGACCAGGCGACCAACTTGATTGGCCGTTACGTCTAGCGTTACTTTTTGCGCCTGTTTGCGCGCCTCAGGGCTCAACAGATAGTTCGAGCGATCACGCAACACATCGCCAATCAACCACTCACCCGTTGGTGATACATATACAGGAAAGGCGTCGTATAGCGTTTGGTCTATGGCTTGTAGAATTTGCAGGCCACTAACGACACTAACGTCATGCTCAGGAGAGCGACCACCAAAAAAGACTGCTACACGTTTTTTATTTTGAGACATATTTTGTTTTCTTAAATTTTTATGTTCGCACAGGGATTAATTTTACAAGAACTAGTCTATAAAGTATTTAGAGTTTGATTTAATCATGAAAAGACGCCGCGTTAAAGAGGGTTTGCTTTTGGAAATTTTTAAAACTGAACATACAGAAATTCACTATAACATTTATGGTGATGATCATGACTGTCTGGTGCTTTGGGCCCATGGATGGGGGCAAAGCCATAAAAGCTTTGAAGCCTTAATTCAACCTCTCACCAAAAGCGCACAACACTACGCCATCGACTTTCCGGGCTTTGGCGATTCGCCGCCGCCTTCAGATACATGGAGCACCGCTGATTACGCTGATGCGGTGGCAGAGATGATCAAGAGCAAACCAATTAACAATGTTATATGGGTCGGGCACTCCTTTGGTTGCCGCGTAGGCATACAGATCGCATCGCGTCACCCCGATTTAGTTAAAGGGCTATTTTTAATTGCTGGCGCTGGCCTACCCAGAAAACGCTCACCGCTTAAGACGCTGCATATTAAAGCGCGCATATATAGCTATAAAGCTCTTAAGGGCTTAACCAAAACAGGGCTTGTCAGTAAAGAATGGCTTATTAAGAAATTTGGTGCGCCTGATTTTCAGAATGCTTCGGGCATCATCAGGAAGGTTTTTGTTAAGGTTGTGAATGAAAACTTAAGTCCGCAAGCGGCTTTAGTACGCTGCCCGACTACACTTGTATATGGCGAGAATGATACGGAAACGCCGCCTGAAATTGGTTGGCGGTTAAATAAATTGATATCTGGTTCAGAAATGGTTCAACTCCGCGCGCAAGATCATTATAGTGTGTTGGCAGAGGGACGACATCAGGTCGCACCATTACTAAAGAAATTTATAGAGAAGTTGAGCGCTAAAACATGATTGAACTTGCTAGCATAAGTCTGGTTTTCTTTGCCTTCGCCACATTCGGCCTCAAGCGTTTACTAACCTATATTCACGTTTTACAGCAAGATGACTACGAAAACTCACGCTTGATGAAATGGGTGATGGGCAATGCTGCTTTCGACAAACGCACGAGCTTGGTCCTTCTCATTTTGGGCGGGGCCGCGTTTTATGTTGATCCATTCTTCATCAACTTCCTTATTTTCATCTGCTTTGTTGCTTTCGCCTACAGGGAAAGAGATCCCCGTAAAAATTCTAAGAAAAAGCTAGTCAGCACTGCGCGCGTTAAAAGAATTTTTTGGCCTAGCATCCTTGTCATTACAGCTCTTGGCTTGCCCGGCATTTATTTTCAGCACCCTTGGGCGTGGATTATTATTGTGCAGCTTATTTTGCCCAGTATTTTATTCATTAATTTAATGTTGTCGCCGATCGAACTTACTATTCAGAAAAAATTCTGGAACGAAGCGTCCAATAAAATGAATCAGCTGCAGCCTACCGTTATCGCTATCACAGGCTCGTTTGGCAAAACCTCTGTAAAGCATATTTTGGGACATATTTTGAAAATGCAGGCACCGACCCTAATCACCCCGGGCAGTGTGAACACACCCATGGGCATTACGCGTATTATTCGTGAAAATCTTACCGAAGATCACAAATACTTCATTGTTGAAATGGGCGCCTATGGCCCCGGATCAATCAAACGTCTTTGCGCCCTCACCCCACCAAATACTGGCGTTATTACAGCAATAGGCCACGCACATTATGAACGTTTCAAGTCATTAGAGCGCGTTGCAGAGGCCAAGTATGAGTTAGCCGAAGCTGTTTTGGAAAAGGACGGTAAAGTTATTGTTCACGAACGCACGCTGCGCTTTGAACATTCACGAGAAGTGAAATTTAAAAACGAGCATCAGTTTATTGTTTGCGGTGAGCCCCCTGAAATAGATCCAGAAAAAAGACATGGTAAATCTTATTTAGAGCCAGCAGATGTTCATATTCAAACAATTAACCAACATAAAGGCGGCATTGAAGTACGCCTGTCTTGGAAAGGCACGACGCATGTTATTGATGCGCCTTTATACGGCTTGCATCATGGGCACAATCTAGCCATGGCTTTTGTTACAGCGCTTTCTTTGGGAGTTGAGCCGCCCGCCATTCATGCTGCGCTTCAAAAAATGCCACAAATCCAACATAGATTAGAAGTCAAAAAACGTGCGGACGGTACAACGTTGATTGATGATGCTTATAACTCCAATCCCATTGGCTTCGGTTCTGCGCTTGAGCTTCTTGGACAATTAAAGAACCCAGGGCGCGCGATCTTGATTACCCCAGGCATGGTTGAAATGGGCAAGGCACACGATGAAGCGCACGAAAAAATTGGCAACTACGCCGGTGAAACTTGTGATATCGCAATCGTTGTAAGCCCCAAACGAATTCCAACCTTTATCAAGGGATTTAAAGCCACAGGCAGCAGCAAGAAGTTAATTGAGGTGAAGACTTTCAAGGAAGCTTTGCAATGGGTTGATAAGAATAAAGAGCCAGATGATGTTATATTGATCGAAAATGATTTACCGGATATGTATGAGGCCGTCCCTAAGATGTAAGCTTTAAGCGCGCTCTCCTAGGCGCTTAATTTCCCATTTAAGGGTTACGCCCGTTTTATCTTGCACTATACGGATAATTTCATCGCCTAAGCTTTCAAGATCAGACGCCGTGGCATCACCGCCGTTAATCATAAAATTACAATGTTTCTCAGACATCTGCGCGCCGCCGATTTTTAAATCACGGCAGCCCGCACGATCAATTAATTCCCACGCTTTCATTCCATCAGGATTGGCAAAAGTTGAGCCACCAGTTTGTTCGGCAATGGGTTGCGTCGA
>CAKZMN010000298.1 GCA_937128575.1 uncultured Alphaproteobacteria bacterium
TGGGTGCATAGCTCCCTAATTTCCGGCAGGCGTACAGGACTTATAATAATGGAAGACGGCGCCGCGCCATTGCGCAGTAAAGCCAAGCCAGATGGCCGCCTAATCGCCTTGCTGGAGGCAGGCAGCCTCATCCATCTAGAGAACTGCGACGGTACATGGTGCCGCATCCGCATTTCAGGCTATAAAGGCTACACAAAGCAGCAAAATATCTGGGGCGCGTACGAAAACGAAGTTTTTGACTAACTCCAAAACGCAGACTCAGATTCGCGTTCCAGCCTTTTTATTTTAGACTCTTTACCAGAATCACGATTTCGCTTATTCTTATTAAGTAGGTGATTCGCTTACTTCTTTTTTTGGCCATCCACAGCCTTATCCACAAATTCTGATTTCTAAAACCCTGGTCTTAATTCTTTGAAACCACGTCCATAACGATTCAAACGAGAGTGATTCCATGTTCGCATTAACAAACAAGCCCGATATGGGCGCCAGACTCTACACCGGCCTAATTCATATGGCGACTGATCCGCAGCGCGGCACAGATGTTATGAAGGTGATTCAGCACATGTCTGGTGTTTTGATTGAAACATACATGGTGTTTGACGAGCCTGATCAGGCCATGGAGTCCAGCTTTTCTATGATGCGCGACCTATTAGGGTGTGAGCCGCTCTCCGGCTTAGTAACGCGCGGCGCTCTCCCGCCTGCACATGTAATGGATAGCGAGATTGAGCGCGGCCGTTTCGCTGCCCGTATGTTCTTTGAGGAGTGGCTCGATTGTAAATTCGAATTCCACAAACTGATCCTCGTGATCATTCAAAATATTATCGTAGCTTGGGAAGATGATCACCAGTCACGCGCCGAATCCTTCCGTTTGTTGGTTGAGTGCGTTAAGCGCGGCATGGCCTTTGAAATCGCGGCGCAAGAGCTATGCGACGTGGTGATTGAGAAAAAGGTAGCGGGTGAGGGCTGGTCTCTTGGTGATTGCATAGCATCCCTAAGCGCTGTTGCTGGCCGTCGTTTGGCAATGTCCTTGGGCGGCGAAACATGTGATTTATTCCATGGCTCCGACATTCCTGAAAATCTAGATCACGTTGTCTATGTCATGACACAAGAGGCCGTACGTCTCGGTGTGCCCGCGGGCAGTGACTGGCGCTTTGGCCTTGCCGCCAATGATGTACCCGTACATGCGCCGCTTAATCTAATTTTGGGCATTGAGCCCTATTGCCACAGCTTTTTTGGCGCAATTTCTCTGACCAATCAATATGATCAGGCCGTGTGCTGCGCCAAGGCCGCGGGGCGTATGATCGCGGTTGCTGCCGGTGGAGAGGTTCCTGAAATGGAGCCCGCAATCGCCAAGCCGCTTGCCATGTCTGCCATCACGGAGACTTATAAATCCGTCTGCATGCAGCAAACATCCGCCGCGCTTTAAATCCATAAACCAAACATAATTTGATGCGGGGATATATCCGCCGCAACCCTTGCACATGGGCGCATATATTCGTATAACTTTGCTTATAAATTTCAGTCAAAAAATGGAAATGAAGATTTATGAGCTACGAAAAAAAATCCAGTTATTCATATGAAGAAATCCTAACCTGCGGCGAGGGCAAAATGTTTGGCCCCGGCAATGCACAATTGCCATTGCCCAACATGCTTATGTTCGATCGCATCACGCACATCGCGGAAGAGGGCGGTGAGTTCGGCAAGGGCCAAGTAGTCGCAGAACTCGATATCAATCCAGACATTTGGTTCTTTGATTGCCATTTTAAGGGCGATCCAGTAATGCCTGGCTGTCTTGGTCTTGATGCCCTTTGGCAGCTTACGGGTTTCTGGATGGGCTGGACAGGCGCACAAGGCTCCGGTCGTGCGCTCGGTGTTGGTGAAATTAAGCTAACTGAACAAATTCTTCCCACTGCGAAATTGGTGAAATACACCGTTGATGTAAAACGCTTCATTAATCGCCGCCTTGTTATGGGCGTTGCCGATGGTCGCGTCGAAGTCGATGGCAAAATCGCATGTGAAGTCACCGACATGAAGGTCGGCCTCTTTGATAACTCTGCCGCTAAATAAGTAAGAAAGGCTACGGTCATGAGACGCGTTGTTGTAACAGGAATTGGAATTGTATCATGCATCGGTAATAACGCTGATGAGGTGTTGGTATCGCTTAAAAACGGTAAGTCCGGCATTACATTCTCCGAAGAATACGCCGAAATGGGCTTCCGCTCTCAGGTGCATGGCAAGCCTAATATTGATCTAGCCGAGGCCATCGACAAGCGTCTGTTCCGCTTTATGGGCGATGCTGCGGCTTACACGCATCTATCCATGGAACAAGCCATCGCGGATGCGGGCCTAGAAGAATCCGATGTCGTAAATGAGCGCACCGGCATTATCGTCGGCTCTGGCGGTCCATCAACCCGCGCGCAAGTTGCCGCCGCCGACATTACCCGCGAAAAAAGCCCAAAGCGCGTAGGCCCATTCGCGGTGCCCAAGGCCATGTGTTCCACCACATCGGCAACTGCGGCGACCAATTTCAAGATCAAGGGCGTGAATTACACAATTTCATCAGCATGCTCCACATCCGCGCATTGCATCGGCAGCGCGACTGAGCAAATTCAATGGGGCAAGCAAGATGTTATGTTTGCCGGCGGCGGAGAAGAGCTAGATTGGACGCTGTCCGTACTTTTCGATGCCATGGGCGCGATGAGCTCCAAATATAACGACACACCCGAAAAAGCGGCCAGAGCCTATGATGCAAATCGTGATGGCTTCGTAATTTCCGGTGGCGGCGGTATTTTGGTGCTGGAGGAACTCGAGCACGCAAAGGCTAGAGGCGCAAAAATCTATGCTGAAGTAACGGGCTACGGCGCAACATCGGATGGCGCCGATATGGTTGCGCCAAGCGGCGAAGGCGCGGTGCGCTGTATGCAGCAAGCCATGAGTACAATTAAAACGCCAGTGACCTACATCAACACCCACGGCACATCCACGCCCGTCGGTGACATCACTGAGCTAAATGCCATGCGTGAGGTTTTTGATCCCCTCGATCAGGATTACCCACACATCAGCGCGACAAAATCCATGACCGGGCACTCACTCGGCGGGACAGGCGTGCAAGAGGCGATCTATAGCATCCTAATGATGCAAAATAATTTCGTAGCGCCCAGCATTAATATCGAGGATTTAGACGAGGGCGCGGCCGGAATGCCTGTCGCAACATCCCGCGTTGATAATGTGGATCACGAAACCGTGATCTCAAACAGCTTCGGCTTCGGCGGTACCAATTGTACCCTCGCCATGAGCAAGTATAAGGATTGAGTATGAAAGATTTGATGAAGGGTAAAAAGGGGCTCGTCATGGGCGTTGCGAACGAGAAATCGATCGCATGGGGCATGGCCAAAGCGCTGCACGAGCAGGGCGCAGAGCTGGCCTTCACCTTCCAAGGCGATGCCTTCGGCAAGCGCGTAAAGCCTTTGGCGGAGAGCGTTGGCTCAAACATCGTGCTTGATTGCGACGTTACAAACGAAGAAAGCATCGACAGCGTTTTTGCTGCTCTTGAAAAAGAATGGGGGGAGCTAGATTTTGTTGTTCACGCCATCGCATATTCCGATAAAAACGAGCTTCAGGGCAGATACGTCGACACAACGCTGCAAAATTTCCTGACCTCCATGCATATTTCTTGTTATTCCTTCACATCCGTCATGCGCCGCGCCAAAGATCTGATGAAAAATGGCGGCAGCGCCGTAACCTTAAGCTATTACGGATCTGAAAAAGTAATGCCCAATTATAACGTAATGGGCGTGGCCAAGGCCGCTTTAGAAGCCTCAACGCGCTATCTGGCTGCCGATCTAGGTCGTGAAAACATCCGGGTAAATGCTATCTCTGCTGGGCCCATGCGCACCCTTGCTGGTGCGGTAATTGGCGGCGCGCGAAGAACATTCAAATACAACGTGCTAACCGCGCCTCTTCAAAGATCGGTTGAGCTAGAGGAGCTAGGCGGAGCAGGGCTATATCTACTATCCGATATGTCCACCGCTGTTACCGGTGAAATTCATTATGTGGATTGCGGCTACAACGCCATGGGCATGCCCGCACATGATAATTTGGACGAACTCGCGGGGAGCGGCAGCTAAGTTTTAGGCTGCGTACTCAACAACAGGAATCGGTGAGTGATTGGGCGCTTTCATGCCTAAAAACATCCATTCTAGATTTTTTAATCTTACATCGGGATGAAACATACGCAATACGTTTAGCCCCACACGTGGGAATTGCTCTTCTTTATATCCGGCCAGAACCTCAAGATCTTCTTCAGCAAGGGCTTTGAAAATAAGTATTTTATGAGCAGTGTGATTATGTGTGTTTCTTTCGCCGTCCATGTAAATCGCATGCGCCGCGTCGCGCGTCTCTACGCTAAATTCAACATTCTTCAAGGCTTCTACACCAGCCATAACCACCATCCTATAATTGCTTAAAGGAAGGGTTGTAATATAATTATAACTTTATGTCAATGTTTTGGCGGGTTGCGTAAATGAAAGCCATGTGACGACTTATTTCCAAAGCTCAAAACGTTCTTTGGGGGTGTTGTCGTAAACTTTTCTTGATTTTTTTACGCGCTCTTTAATTTCATCTTTTTTATCTGATGACATGTCATTGAAGATAGAAATTAACTCTTCTGAAATACTAGAATTATCTGATTCAATGATATTGCGCTTAACTCTACGCACCGCTTTAGCTGTGCCGTAGCCGCGGCATGCAAGCGTGTTTATTTGCTCGGGAACAACAAGAGCTTTATATGCCGCCGTGTTTAGTCCTCTTGCTTCTACAAAAGCCATTACTCGCATTTGAAATTCTTCGGTAACCCGAAGATGTTTTTTCGCGTTATATGGCAGATGGAAAATTTGATTTGGCGTAATCTTAATTTGTTTCATTTTAAATTATCAACTCTATTAATTAGAATAGGATAATTACAACAGCCCGCTAAATATGTCAATTAATGAACGGTTAGAATGCCGTCTTTAACAACGTCCGGCGCATCGCTGAAAAACCCATCCACGCCCCAGCTTTGCAATGTACGCGCTTTTTCTGGCTCATTCACTGTATAGGCGAGTATAGGTAGGCCAAGCTCCATAACATTTTGCACATCATCGCGCGTTACCGTGTTGCCATTCAGATTAATGCTGGAAACTTTCAAGAATTGCGCCATTTCTTGCCAGTTTTCTGGCCACTCCTCGGGCAGTAAAAACCCGCGATGCCAGTCCTGCGCCATATCAAATGCGGCCTCTAGGCACACATGTTGAAAGGAAGAGATCAGTAGTTTGTCATGGTCATCCCAAAATTGAGACAGTATATCCAGAGCAATTTCCGCCGTCTCGCGCTCACGTCCGGGGCAGGGCTTAATCTCTAGGTTCAAACCCAAATCACGATCGATCAAGACCTCAAGCGCGTCTTCCAATGTCGGGATTTTAATGCCCGCGAAACTATCGGCAAACCAACTACCGCATTCTAG
>CAKZMN010000299.1 GCA_937128575.1 uncultured Alphaproteobacteria bacterium
ATGGATATGGATTTCCTGCATGACGGCATCCCCGAAACACCGCTCACCACAACCTTCACTGCGGGCGGTGAGGCAGAGCCAGAATTAAACGAACCCGAAGATCACGCGCAAACCCTAAGCGATATGATGGGCCGCCTCAATATCTGCTCAAAAGAATTCATCGCAACCCAATATGACCATAACGTACAGGGCACCGCCGTTCTCGGCCCAATGCAGGGCCCGGGACGCGTTTACGCAGAAACAAGCGTCAGCAAACCAGTGCTAACCTCGCCCAAGGGCGTGGTGCTATCCCAAGGATTATTCCCGCGCTATAGCGATATCGACACATTCCACATGGCCGCCAGCGCCCTAGACGCCGCCGTGCGTAACGCCGTTGCGGCAGGTGTAGATTTCGAACAACTCGCCCTACTCGATAATTTTTGCTGGTGCTCTTCCGATGAACCGGAGCGCTTGGGCCAATTAAAGCGCTCCGCCGAGGCTATCTATGATCTGGCCGTGCTATATGGCGCGCCGTTCATTTCCGGCAAGGACAGCATGTTCAACGACTTTAAAGGCTTCGATAAAGACGGCGAGCCCGTTAAAATCTCCGCCCCGCCAACCCTACTTGTGTCTTCCATCGGCGTAATCAACAACGTCGATCAATCCATCTCTCTGGCGCCAAAGGCCGTGGGCGATGTGATATATCTGCTCGGTGAAACCGAAGATGAGCTAGGCGGATCCGAATATTACGACCATCTTGGTCACTTGGGTAAAAACGTGCCTCAGGTTCATGGCCCGCGCAATATCATGCTTTACAAAATATACTGCACCGCCGCCAAAAAACGCTTAATCAGCTCCGCCCTTTCCGTCAGTCATGGCGGCCTAGGTGTGGCGCTCGCTAAAAAGGCCATCGCCGGACAAATGGGTATGGATATCGATTTATCCTCCATCGATCTGCGCGCGGATAAGGCCCTTTATTCAGAAAGCCAAGGCCGCATCCTCGTCACCGTTGCGCCGCAAAACGTGAAGGCCTTCGAAAAAGCATTCAAAAAATTCAACCATGTCCGCAAAATCGGACATATTGCCTACACCGATAAACTGAGCATCAAAGACGTGTTAAGCGCGGATATTGAGACATTGGATAAAGCCTATAAAGCCACATTGAAGGAGTATTAAAAATGAGCGCAAAAGTTCTCGTACTATCCGGATATGGTTTAAACTGCGAAGAAGAAACGCTTCACGCCTTTGAATATAACGGCCTAGGCGGCAACATTCGCCACATTAACGATCTAATCGAAAACCCGGCGGAGCTAAAAGACGTTCAAGTCCTGGCTATCCCTGGCGGATTTTCCTATGGCGATGATACGGGCTCCGGCAATGGCTTTGCCCAAAAAATGAAACTCGCCCTTTGGGACGCGCTTCAGGAATTCGCCGCGCGCGACACATTAACAATCGGTATCTGTAATGGTTGCCAAATTTTGGCAAATCTCGGCATGGTTCCGGGCTTCAACAATCAATATGGTGATCGCTCGGTCGCTGTGACCTACAACAAAACCGCACGCTATCAATGTCGCTGGATTGATTTAAAGGTGGAAAGCAATTCACCTTGGCTAAATGGTGTCAGCAGCATGCACGTGCCCGTTGCCCACGGCGAAGGCCGCTTCATGATGAGCGATGACACATTAAACGCATTAAAAGCAAACGGCCAAATCGCGGCAAACTATGTGAAACCAGATGGCAGCCCGGCAAACGAAGAATTTCCATTCAACCCCAACGGCTCCCTCAGCGATATCGCCGCCATCACCGACCAAAGCGGCAAAGTTCTAGCCGTTATGCCCCACCCCGAACGCGGCATGTTCACGTGGCAGCGCGATGATTATGATTACCTAAAAGACGCAGCGCAGCGCGAAGGCAAAACCCTGCCCGAAACCACAGACGGCATGCCCCTATTCGCAAACGCCGCAAAATATTTTGAAGTCGCTAAAAAAGACGTGGCTTAGAACAAGCCAAACGCTTCCATGCACTCAATATTGGGATATTCTTTGGCAATATTCTGCACCTTACCGCGCAAATATTTTCGATCATCATACGTATAATCATCAATAATAAATTCTGCACCCTCAAGGTTTTTAGATGCGTAGTTAAATAGCTCATGAAAAAGTGAAGTAGCATTATTTTGCGACTTAAATTCTTGAGCCGTCTC
>CAKZMN010000300.1 GCA_937128575.1 uncultured Alphaproteobacteria bacterium
ATTTTGGATCAGGCTTCTGCAGAAATCGTAAATACAGCAAAGCGTACAGGCGCGCTGGTTCGTGGACCCGTGCCTTTACCAAACAAAATTAAAAAGTTTTGTGTGATACGTTCTCCTCACGTTGATAAACGCTCTCAGGAGCAGTGGGAAATGCGTACTCACAAAAGACTTTTGGATATTTTGGACCCTACACCACAGACGATTGATGCGTTGATGAAACTTGATCTGGCTGCCGGTGTTGATGTTGAAATTAAAATTGGTCAGGTGGCCGCAGCTTAATCGCTAAACGTTATTTGACTCTATGTTGCTAAAAACCTGTTGAAGGTAAAGGCAACCTCTAGGAAGGAAAAAGAAAATGAGAACTGGATTAATTGCACGTAAAGAAGGGATGACCCGCATATTTGATGCTGATGGTCGCCATATCCCTGTGACTGTTTTGAAGGTAGATGAATGTCAAGTTGTTGCCGTTCGCTCCGAAGAAACTGATGGTTATGTTGCTGTACAGCTTGGCGCCGGTAAGGCCAAGGTGAAGCGCACAAGCAAAGCCAATCGTGGTCATTTCGCTAAAGCAAAGGTTGAGCCTAAGAAGAAAATGGCTGAATTCCGCGTTTCAAATGAAAATGTAATTGAAGTCGGTAAAGAGCTTGGCGCAAGTCACTACGTTACTGGTCAATATGTTGATGTAACTGCGACATCCAAAGGTAAGGGTTTCCAGGGCGCAATGAAACGTCACAACTTTGGCGGTATGCGCGCCACGCACGGTGTGTCTGTTTCTCACAGGGCGCATGGTTCAACTGGTCAGTGTCAAGATCCTGGTCGTGTTTTCAAAGGTAAGAAAATGGCTGGTCACATGGGTGATGAGCGCGTGACAACACAAAATCTTGAAGTTGTAGCTGTTGATTTGGAAGACAATCTTATTTTGGTAAAGGGCGCGGTCCCTGGTTCAAAATCAGCTTGGGTTTTGATCAATGACGCTGTGAAGAAAGATCGCCATGCAGATGCGCCGCTTCCTGCTGGTTTCCGTGTAACGGCCGCTGAAATGAAAGCTGCTGCTGAAGCTGAAGCTAAGGCTGCTGAAGAAGCTGCTGCTGCGAAAGAAGCTGAGCAAAAAGCTGCTGAAGAAGCTGCAAAAGCCGAGGCCGCTGCAAATGCAGAAGCCAAGGCCGCTGAAGAAGCTGCGGACGCACCTCAAGAAGAAAAAGCTGCAGAAGCTCCTGCTGCTGAAGACGAGAAGAAGGACAACTAATCATGAAACTCGCTGTTAAAACATTAGATAATAAGGCTGCTGGCGAAATTACGCTGGAGAAGTCTGTTTTCGGTATCGAGGTGCGCGATGATATCCTTAACCAAATGGTTAAATATCAACGCAACAAGGCACGCTCTGGTAACCACAAAGTTAAGCAACGCCATGAGATTTCTGGTACGGGTAAAAAACCACACGCGCAAAAAGGTACAGGCCGCGCACGTGCAGGTGATAAAAAACGTAACATTGACCGTGGTGGACAAACTGTTTTCGGTCCTGTTGTTCGCGATCACTCAACTGAATTGCCAAAGAAGGTTCGTCAGCTAGCGCTGAAAACTGCTCTTTCTGCAAAAGCGGCAGCAGGCAAGTTGGTGATTATCGATACAGCAACGGCAAAAGATCACAAGACAAAGCCAATGGCGGCAGCCCTTGGTAAGTTCGAATTTGCGTCCGCGTTGATTATTAGTGGTGCAGAAGTTGATGCAAACTTTGCTAGAGCAACAGCAAACTTGCCACGCATTGACGTTTTGCCGTCACAAGGTGCAAATGTTTATGACATCTTGCGTCGCGACACATTGGTACTAACAAAAGATGCTGTGAACGACATCACAGAGCGATTGAAGTAAGGAAATAAGATTATGGCTGCTAAGAAAAAAGTAGAAGCTCAGGAGTGGATGTACGAGATTATCTCACAACCACACGTGACAGAAAAAGCGACAATGGGTTCCGAGCATAATCAGCTCACATTCGTTGTCGATAAGACAGCAACAAAGCCACGCATCAAGCAAGCGATTGAAACGCTATTTGGTGTAAAGGTTAAGGGTGTGAACACAATGATCCAAAAGGGCAAAACAAAGCGCTTTAAGGGCATTATGGGGCGCAGATCTGACTTCAAAAAAGCGATTATCACTCTTGAAGAAGGTCAGGTTATCGATACAGGTACTGGTCTATAAGATTTTAAACTATGGTGGCTCGCCGATAACGAGTGGTTAAAGGAAAAAGAAAATGGCACTAAAGAAATATAATCCGAATACACCTGGTCAGCGCCAGTTGATCCAGATTGATCGTTCTCAGCTTTACAAAGGTAAGCCTGAGAAGACATTAACCGAAGGTCTTACAAAGTCCGGTGGTCGTAACAACATGGGTCGCATGACTGCTCGCCATATTGGTGGTGGTCACAAGCGTCGCTATCGTATTATCGATTGGAAGCGTACAAAATGGGATATGGCTGCGACGGTTGAGCGCATCGAATATGATCCAAACCGTACAGCGTTCATCGCATTCATCAAATATGAAGACGGTACAAAGAATTACATCTTGGCACCTCAGCGCCTTAACGTTGGTGATAAAGTAATCGCCGGTGAAAAGGTTGATGTTAAGCCAGGCAATGCAATGCCTCTTAAGAACATGCCCGTTGGTACAATCATCCATAACATCGAGATGAAAGCCGGTAAGGGCGGTCAAATGGTTCGCTCTGCTGGTACATATGCTCAGTTGGTTGGTCGTGACCAAGGTTATGCTCAGGTTAAGTTGACATCTGGCGAGCTTCGCATTGTGCGTGGTGAGTGCATGGCGACTGTGGGTGCGGTTTCAAACCCAGACCACATGAACACAAACATGGGTAAAGCTGGTCGTAATCGTTGGAAGGGCCGTCGCCCGCACGTGCGCGGCGTAGCCATGAACCCAGTTGATCACCCACTTGGTGGTGGTGAAGGTAAGTCGGCCGGTGGTCGTCACCCTTGTACACCTTGGGGTAAGCCAACTATGGGCTACAAGACACGTAAGAACAAATCTACGGACAAATATATTGTTCGTCGTCGTAACAAGAAATAAGGGAGCGTATTAATCATGGCACGTAGTGTTTGGAAAGGCCCGTTCGTCGAAAGAAGTCTTCTTAAGAAGGTCGACGCGGTAAAAGCTAGCGGTAAAGGATCTGTGATCAAGACATGGTCACGACGTTCAACAATTTTGCCGAACTTCATCGGTCTTACATTTGGCGTATATAACGGACAGAAATTTATTCCTGTTGTTGTATCTGACCAAATGATCGGTCACAAACTTGGCGAATTTGCACCAACGCGCACATATCGTGGCCACGGCGCAGACAAGAAAACCAGCTAAGGTTTTAGGAATAAAGGAATAGAATAATGGCTAATAAAGCAAAAGAAGAAGCACAAGAAAACGTATCTAAGGCGTTCGGTAAATATTTCCGTACAAGCCCTCAGAAGCTAAATCTTGTTGCACAAACAATTCGTGGCAAAAATGCAGGCCGCGCGCTTATCGATCTCGAATTTTCGAAGCGCCGCGTTGCTGCTGATGTTCGTAAATTGTTGCAGTCCGCAATTGCGAACGCTGAAAACAACCACGGCATGGATGTCGATAGCTTGGTCATTTCCGAAGCTTTCGTAGGCAAGCAAGTTGTTATGAAGCGTTTCCGTGCACGTGCACGTGGTCGTGGCGCTGCCATTCACAAGAAATTCTCAAACATGACGATCATCGTCAAAGAACAAGAGCAAGCATAAGGAGCTTATGAGTTATGGGTCAAAAAGTTAATCCAATAGGTTTGCGCGTCGGTATCAACCGCACATGGGATTCTCGCTGGTACGCGGGTAAAGATTATGCTGCGAAGCTGATTGCGGATCTTAAACTCCGTGAATATGTGCAAGAGCGTCTAAAGCCAGCTGGCATATCAAAAGTAATTATTGAGCGCGCCGCTAAAAACACAAAGGTGACTGTATATACGGCCCGCCCGGGTGTGATCATCGGTAAAAAAGGTGCAGACATTGAAAAGCTACGTAATGAGCTTTCTAAGCGCGCCGGCGGTGAAGTATCACTAAATATTATCGAAGTGCGTAAGCCAGAGATTGATGCCCAGCTTGTTGCTGAAGGTGTTGCTCAACAGCTTGAGCGCCGTGTTTCTTTCCGTCGCGCCATGAAGCGTGCGGTTCAAAGCGCTCTACGTTTGGGTTCAAAAGGTATTCGTATCAACGTTGCTGGCCGTCTAGGCGGCGCAGATATCGCGCGTACAGAATGGTATCGTGAAGGCCGCGTGCCTTTGCACACACTGCGCGCTGATGTTGATTATGGTACAGCAGAAGGTCTAACGACATACGGTATTATTGGTATTAAAGTTTGGCTTTATAAGGGCGACATCATGGAAAATGATCCAATGGCGCACGACAGACGCAGACAAGAAGCTGCCGGTGGTTCACCACGCGGTGACGGCGGCAGACAGAAATTTGGTGGTTAATTCTAAGGATTTTTTTGACCACTAATAAACTTAGTGAAAATAATTGAAAAAAAATCTGGCTTTTACAATAGAGATGCGGTAAGTTCGCGCCAAATCAAAGCTGTAATATCCAGCGAGCCATATAGGAACTAGAGCTTATAAAAGCTAAAAGTCTATGTGAGCGCGATTTTTTTTGTGTAACGACAATGACAAAAACGGAAGATAAACATGCTAGCGCCTAAAAAGTTTAAACATCGCAAGCAGCACAAAGGCCGCATTCACGGAAATGCAAAAGGTGGTTCTACACTGAGCTTTGGTGCTTATGGTTTGAAGGCTTTACAGCCTGATCGTATTACATCACGTCAAATCGAGGCGGCTCGCCGCGCGATTACACGTCACCTGCGTCGTCAGGGTAAGGTATGGATCCGCATTTTCCCCGATGTTCCAGTAACGGCAAAGCCGCTAGAAGTACGTCAGGGTAAAGGTAAGGGTTCTGTTGAATATTGGGCCTGTCGCGTTAAGCCGGGCCGCGTAATGTTCGAACTTGATGGTGTAACAGAAGAGATGGCTCGCGAAGCTTTCGATTTGGCCGCTATGAAGTTGCCCATTAAGACAAGATTTATAACCCGCGTTGGCGGATAAGTAATTTAAGAGGATTTCGACGATGAACGCCGAAGATTTGAAAACAAAGACAGAAGACGAGCTTGTTAAGCTTTTGCTTGATACGCGTAAGAACCAGTTCAACTTGCGCTTTCAGCGTTCAGGCGGAACATTGGAAAACACGTCCGAAATTCGTAAGGTGCGCCGTAACATTGCACGCATCAAAACATTCTTGACCCAGAAGCAAAATGGCGAAGCCGCTGATGGTGCTAAAAAGAGTGCGACGAAAAAGCCTGCGGCCAAAAAAGCTGCAAAAACAAAAGCCGCAGCCGCTTAAGAGAGATTTAGGAGTTAGCAAATGCCAAAACGAATACTTGAAGGTGATGTAGTAAGCGACAAGACAGACAAGACTGTTACAGTTCTTGTTGAGCGTCGTTACATGCACCCCGTTTACAAGAAATACATTAAGCGCACAGACAAGTACTCTGCGCATGATGAGCGCAACCAATTCAAAGCAGGTGATCGCGTTCGTATTATCGAATGTCGTCCGGTTTCCAAGACAAAGCGTTGGTCTGTAATTGGTGATGATGCTCCGGCAACTGAGACAAAGAAAGCTCCAGCAAAGGCGAAAGAAGCCGCTCCTAAAAAGGAAGCTGCTAAAAAAGCGTCGGCAAAAGAAAAGGCGGCCAAAAAGCCTGCTGCTAAGAAAACGACTAAAAAGAAGGACGCATAAGCCATGATTCAGATGCAAAGCAGAATGGAAGTGGCAGACAATAGCGGCGCACGTGAAGTGCAGTGCATTAAAGTTTTGGGTGGTTCAAAACGTCGCACAGCCAATATCGGTGATGTTGTTGTTGTTTCTGTAAAGGAAGCTATTCCCCGCGGTAAAGTGAAGAAGGGTACAGTACATAAAGCTGTTATCGTTCGTTCGAAATTCGGCCTCCAGCGTGCCTACGGCGAAAAAATTCGCTTCGATGGTAATGCATGCGTTTTGATTAACGCAAACGGTGAGCCAATCGGCACACGTATTTTTGGACCAGTGACGCGTGAAT
The DNA here is from genome assembly GCA_937128575.1 of uncultured Alphaproteobacteria bacterium. GTDB lineage: Bacteria > Pseudomonadota > Alphaproteobacteria > Micavibrionales > Micavibrionaceae > JAGRKE01. The sequence goes on from CAKZMN010000300.1 coordinate 6,125, forward strand.
TACGCGGCAAGGGTTACATGAAAATTATTTCTCTAGCTGGTGAGGTGCTATAGTCATGGCCCAAACAAAAATGAAAATTAAAAAAGGCGATCAAGTTGTTGTTCTAACGGGCAAGGACAAAGGCGCTAAAGGTGAAGTTCTTAAGGTTATTACCGCGTCGCGTCGTGTATTGGTGCAGGGCGTTAATGTCGCGACAAAGCACAGCAAGCCAACACAATTCTCTGCTGGCGGTATCGTAAAGCAAGAACTTCCTGTTCACGTATCTAATGTGGCTTTGGTTGATCCAAAATCTGGCGCTGCAACGCGCGTTGGTTATAAAGTTTTAAAAGACGGTAAAAAAGTCCGCGTGGCTAAAAAATCCGGCGAAACATTTGAATAAGCGAGATATAAAATGACAGCGCGTTATCAAGAATTATACGAAAAAGAAATCGTACCAACTTTGAAAGAAAAGCACGGCTACGAGAACGTTCACCAAATCCCAAAGCTGGACAAAATTGTCTTGAATATGGGTGTTGGTGAAGCAACGCAGGATCGCAAGCACATTGAAAATGCTTCGAACGACATGACGGCGATTGCTGGTCAGAAGCCTGTAATTACAAAAGCACGTCAATCAAATGCGTCTTTCAAAATTCGTGAAGAGCAAGCAATTGGTTGTAAAGTGACATTGCGCGGTGAACGCATGTATGAATTTTTAGACCGTCTAATCACGGTGGCTATGCCACGTATTCGTGACTTCCGCGGTTTGAATGCAAAAAGTTTCGATGGTCGTGGCAACTATGCCATGGGTCTGACAGAGCACATTATCTTCCCGGAAATAGACTACGATAAAGTCGACAAAATTCGTGGCATGGACATTGTGGTTTGTACAACAGCTAAAACTAACGAAGAAGCAAGAGACCTTTTGGATGGTTTCAAGTTCCCATTCAAAAAGTAACAGCAGAATTAACAAAGAAGGAAAAGAAGCGAGATGGCAAAAGTTTGTATGATAGAACGCGATAAGAAGCGCCGCCGCATGGTTAAAAGCTATGCGAACAAACGTGCGCAGCTTAAAGCCATTATCAAAAATCGCACTGTGTCCGCTGAAGAGCGTTTCCAGGCTACATTGAAGCTTGCCGAATTGCCCCGCAATTCTAGTAAAGTTCGTATCCGTAACCGTTGCGCCCTAACTGGTCGTCCACGTGGATACTTCCGCAAAATGAATTTATCTCGCATCGCATTGCGAGACTTGGCCTCTCGTGGTGAGCTGCCAGGTGTAACGAAATCAAGTTGGTAAGGAGATTTAACTATGTCTATGAGTGATCAACTTGCAGATATGCTAAGCCGCATCCGTAACGCACAGATGGCAGGTCATAAGGTTACTGAATGTCCGCATTCAAAGCTGAAGGCTAATGTTTGTGAAGTGTTGAAAGATGAAGGCTTTATCCGTGAATATAAAGTCGACGCACGTGACAATAACAAAAACGTTCTTGTTATTGAGCTTAAGTACGCAGAAGGTCGCGGCGTTATTCGTCAGATCGATCGCGTATCAAAGCCCGGTCGTCGTGTATATACAAGCGTTAAGACAATGCCGAGCTTTTATAACGGTCTTGGACTTTTGGTTGTGTCAACGCCTCGTGGTGTAATGCCCGATTATAAGGCTAAAGCGGCTAATGTTGGCGGTGAGGTTTTGTGCCAGGTCTTCTAAGTGAAGATTGTGGAAGCAAAATGAGAAAAGGAAATTAAAGATGTCTCGTATTGGAAGTAAACCTGTTGCAATTCCCGAAGGTGTGGAACTACAGGTCAATGGACAAGATGTAAAAGTTAAAGGCAAGTTGGGCGAGCTAGAGATGCGCGTTCACGACGAAGTAGCCATCAAACTTGATGAAGTTGCTAATGATGAAGGCAAGAACGACAAGATCGTTGTTCTGGAGCCAAAGTCAAAAAGTCGTTTTGCAAAGCAAATTTGGCCCACGATGCGCACATTGGTTTATAACCTTGTTATCGGCGTGAGCGAAGGCTACAGCAAAAAGCTAGAAATTCAGGGCGTTGGTTATCGTGGAAATCTACAGGGTAAAACGCTTGTGTTGGCTCTTGGTTTTTCCCACGAAGTACGCTTCGATGTTCCAGAAGGCGTAGAGCTTAAAATGGATGGTCAGACAAAAATGGAAATTGTCGGCATCGACAAACAATTGGTTGGTCAGGTTGCCGCGAAAATTCGCGCATTCAAGCCACCCGAGCCCTATAAAGGAAAAGGCATTCGTTACGTAGGCGAGTTCGTTATACGCAAAGAAGGCAAGAAGAAGTAAGGATATTGAGCAATGGCAAAAGTTAAAACAAATAGTAAG
>CAKZMN010000301.1 GCA_937128575.1 uncultured Alphaproteobacteria bacterium
CCCAGCGTATACAGAAAGAAGCCTTTTTAAAAACAAACCACATCCCACCCCAGTAATCCCGGAAAATCCGCAGGATTTATCCGGGGCTTGAGCCGTAATGTAAACTCTCCGGCAAAAACCCCGGATAAGCGCTACGCTTGTCCGGGGTTGCGCATATTTTTTTTAATCCTGCGCACCCTGCAAAGCCTGCAACCCTTCCAAATCCACATGAAAACTCTCACCACATCCACAGCGGCCACTTTCATTCGGATTGGAAAAATCAAACCGCGCATTGCCTAAATCATCCATGGCATAATCCACCATCATGCCAAACAACATCCAGCTATGCATTTTCGGGATATAAATCGCCGCGCCATTTTGTTCAAACACATCATCACCCGCGATATTTTCATCTGGCTTAATGTACTCCATGGCGTATGAATTACCGGAACAACCCGTGGGCTTTACGTTTAAACGCAAACCTAATGTGCCTTCCGGCGCCTTATCAAGAAGCCCCTGAATATGCTGCGCGGCTTTGTCGGTGATTGTGATGGGCTGTGTCATATTCTTTACTCACGAAAACATATTAAGTTGCATTTTGGCGGTCTCTGCCATCATAGACGGATCCCACGTTGGATCCCAGATAATTTCTACGTCCACGTCGCCGACGCCTTTGACGGACAATACCGCGCCCTGCACCCAGCCGGGCATTTCTTGCGCCACGGGACATGCGGGTGAGGTTAGGCTCATTTTAATATCAACGTCATGAACGCCATCTTCCTTGTCCAAAATATCAACCATGTAAATCAGGCCAAGTTCGTACACATTGACCGGGATTTCAGGATCATAGACCTCGCGAATGGCGTCGCGCACCGTTGGCCATAGAGCATGTCCCTCTGGCACATCCGCATTGGGCGGCTGGCATAGTTCATCATAACCATCTTCGCCTATGGCGTTTTTGATCATCTCTTCGTCTGCAACAGGCTCCATTTTTGCAGGGGCCTTGGGGGTTATTTCACTCATCCGAACATCTTCTTCACTTTGTGAAGTCCTTCTATTAATTGATCTATATCAGCCTTGTTTGAATACAAACCCAGAGAAGCCCGCGTTGTCGCGTCCACATTCATTTTCTCCATAAGCGGCATGCAGCAATGATGACCGCTGCGCACGGCAACGCCGCATTGATCGAGGATCATACCGATGTCGCTGGGGTGCGTGCCATCAATTGTGAATGACATTATCCCCGCCTTGTCCGGCGCGGTGCCATGCATGGTTAGGCCTTCAATTTCGTTTAGTTTTTGTGTGCCGTAGGTTAGCAATTCTGCCTCATGCGCGGCGATGTTATCCATTCCAATTTCAGAAACATAATCAATGGCCGCGCCGAGGCCGATAATTTCAACAATGGGCGGGGTTCCGGCTTCGAAGCGATATGGAGCCTCGCGGTAAGTTGTGCCATCGAAGCTGACGCGGTCGATCATATCGCCGCCGCCCTGATATGGGGGCATGGAGGCGAGGATTTCATCGGTGCCGTATAAAACGCCAATGCCGGTGGGGCCATAGAGCTTGTGGCCCGTGAAGGTGAAGAAATCACAACCAATATCAGCAACATCAACCGCGCCGTGGACAATGGATTGTGATCCATCGACCAGAACCTTCATATCGGGGTAGAAATCTTTAGCAATTTCAGTGATTTTTTTAACCGGATTGATGGTGCCGAGCGCATTTGAGGTGTGAACCACGCCCACGAACTTGGTATTTTGGGTTAAAAGGCGTTCAAACGCCCCTAAATCGAGCACGCCCCGCGTATCAACGGGAATGGTTTTGATGGTAAAGCCAATTTCCTTTTGCAGAAGCTGCCACGGCACGATATTGGCGTGATGCTCCATATCCGTCAGGATGATTTCATCGCGGGCGGTTAAATGCGCCTTACCCCAGCTGAATACGACTAAATTGATGGCGTCGGTCGTGTTGCGGGTGAAAACGATGTTTTTGTCAGAGGGATCATTGATGAAGCTTGCAACGCGTACACGCACGGCCTCCACATCTTCAGTTAATTTCTGAGATATCTTGTACAACCCTCTGTGAATATTTGAATATGCACCTTCCACAACTGCGCTCATTGCGTCGATTACGGCGCGTGGTTTTTGGGCGCTGGCGCCACTATCGAGGAAGGCCAGAGGCTTGTCGTTCATTTTGGTCGCCAAAATGGGGAAATCAGCGCGATATTGGCTGATATCCACAGAATTTGCGGTTACAGGGCGCGGGTCAGCCATTGGCCTGTTTTCTCCCGTACAGAGGCTTGAATATCCTCATCCACAATTTTATCCACAACTTCATCCACAAAAGCCTGTATCAATAGCTCGCGGGCTTCTTTTTCACTTAAACCGCGAGAGCGAAGGTAAAAAACAGGCTCTTCATCAAGCTGACCAGTGGTTGCGCCGTGTGAACAGCGCACGTCATCGGCGTAGATCTCTAGCTCTGGCTTGGTATCCATCTCCGCCTTTTCAGACAGCAGGATCGCATTGGATAGCTGGTAACCATCTGTTTTTTGGGCAATTTTATGTACGTGTACCTTGCCTTGGAAGACGCCTCTAGCGGAATCATCAAGGATTGTGCGGTAGAATTGGTTTGATCTGCAATGCGGCGCGGTGTGTTCAATCAGGATGGTTGTGTCACCGTGCTGCATGCCGCTAAGCAAATTAATGCCATTTAGGCTTAATTCAGCGTTTTCACCATGAATATCGGACGAAATCTCGTGACGTGTCAGTTTTGCGCCCGTATTTAGGGTGAATGCATCATAAATTGCGTCTTTACCGAGGGTAACATTCACAATATTGGTGTTTATGCCCTCTAAACTATCTTCCTGCAGGCGAATATGGTGCAATTTCGCGTTTGCGCCGACGATAATATCGGTGCTCATGTTTTTCCAATAGCTGCCCTCACCTGTGTGGCGCTCTAGGATAGTTAGCTCTGCGCCCTCCTCTAGCGTTATTTTCAAACGCGGGGAATGCAGCGCGCCATTAACGCCGGCAAAAGCGATGTCATGTACGTCTTTGGTGATTTCACCCTTGGGGATATGGATTTCTATGGCCTGCTCGTCCGCATCCGGCGTGGCGATTAGGCCGTCCGGCATGGCTTTGGGCAGGTTCGTGTATTTCCACGACTCTTCCTTTGGGCTAGGTAGATTTTGAGGTGATAGCGCGTTCATTATCTTACGCGGCCTCCTTGATGAAGTCGGCATAGCCCTTTTCTTCTAGCTCTAGCGCCAGTTCGGGGCCGCCAGTTTTAATGATCTTACCATCGGCAAGGATATGCACCACATCGGGCTTGATGTAATCGAGCAAGCGCTGATAGTGGGTAATCACAAGGAATGAGCGTTCGGGGGAGCGCATAGCGTTTACGCCATCTGCCACGATTTTAAGGGCGTCGATGTCCAGACCGGAGTCGGTTTCGTCCAGCACCGCAAATTTTGGCTCCAACATAGACATTTGAAGCACTTCGTTACGCTTTTTCTCGCCGCCAGAGAAGCCCACATTTACCGCGCGCTTCATCATGTCATCGGAAATGCCGAGCTCTTTGGTTTTGGCCTTGATGAGTTTTAGAAGGCCGAGGGCATCTAGCTCATCTTCGCCGCGCTGCTTACGCACCGCATTGATGGAGGTTTTGAGGAAGGTGCTCATATTCACGCCCGGAATTTCGATCGGGTATTGGAACGCCAAGAAAACGCCCGCTGCCGCGCGCTCTTCGGGGGCCATTTCGATGATGTCTTCACCGTCTAGCTCCATTGTGCCTTTGGTTACTTCATATTCCTCGCGGCCGGCCAGAACGTAGCTGAGTGTGGATTTACCGGACCCGTTGGGGCCCATAATCGCATGCACCTCGCCCGCGGGGATGTCGAGCGTTATGCCCTTGAGGATTTCTTTTTGCTCCTCATCATCGGTTTCGATTTCTACATGTAAGTCATTAATTTTAATCATTTTAAGCTCTCTTTTATTGAACTGAATTGTTTTTCGAAAAATTCTTTAAACAAATAATTTTTGTTTCCTGTAATCACATATCTAAAGGCCCACCCAATTGCGTACGGTATAATTCCTAAACCAAAACCAACGAACAAACCCTCCGTGTCACTTCCAGTAGTTATCGCCATAACAATCACACCTAACCAGCACATAATTCCTAAAAAATAAAAAACAGATGCCAAACGTTTTGCTACACTACCAAGTGTCTTC
>CAKZMN010000302.1 GCA_937128575.1 uncultured Alphaproteobacteria bacterium
CATCGCGCCTGGTTCCAGGTTGGCCAAGTTCTCGTCGATGACTGCGTTGTGGTAGTTCTTGAGCCAGCTGTATTTGCGCCGCACCGTCGCGTTGGGGCTGTCGGCGAAACCATTCTCAACCAGCGCCTTGTGCTCGCCTTCCAACTGCTCAATGCGCGCTGTGCTCTCGCTCAGGGACTGACGCTCATGGTCTTCATCATGGCCGGTTTGCTGGATTTGATTTTTGGATTCTTCCAACAGTTCTGCGCGGCGCGCCGCTTCATCATCAAGGCGTTGAAGCGCCAAATTGCGTGTTTGAAGGATCGCGGAAATCTCGCTCTCTTTCTTACGTAGCGGGAAAATCTCTTCCGATTGAACATTCTGCGTTTTGGTCAATTGCGTCACCGCAATCATCTTTTGACCCACAATGCTCTCCGCCTCATCAAACGTTTTTTGAACATTATTCATGCGCTCGGCTAGGGTCTGCCACTCAACATAGGCAATCAGAATTTCAAGTTGGCGAATTTGCGCGGCGATGTTGCGGTATCGGCTGGCTTGGCGCGCTTGACGCTTCAGGCTGTTTAATCGCCCCTCCATACCGCCCAGAATATCTTCCACGCGCACAAGGTTCTTATCCGCCGCCCTTAAGCGAAGCTCCGCCTCATGGCGGCGCGCATACAGGCCAGATATACCCGCGGATTCTTCCAAGATAATCCGGCGATCCAGTGGCTTGGCATTAATGATTTGCGCAACGCGCCCCTGCGACACCATAGCGGGGGAGTTCGCGCCCGTTACCGTATCGGCAAACAACATCTGCACATCACGCGCGCGGGTGTTCTTACCGTTAATTTTGTAATTGGATCCGTGATCACGCTCAATCCGGCGCGTAACTTCCACTTCTTCCGTGGCGTTATAGGCGGCCGGCGCCGTGCGAGAGCTATTATCAAGCAGCAATGACACTTCCGCAATATTACGCGCGTAGCGCTTGGAACTGCCAGAGAATATAACATCCTCCATGCCGCCGCCGCGCATACGCTTGGCCGAGCTCTCACCCATAACCCAGCGCAATGCCTCAACTAAGTTTGATTTACCACAACCATTTGGCCCAACAATCCCGTTTAGTCCGGGTGCAATTTCCAACTCCGTCCGATCGACGAAGGATTTAAATCCATATAAACGCAGTTTAGAAAATTGAATCATAAATTATGGGGCTACTCTGTTGGGGCATCCGTAGCTGCTGGCACTTTGCCCAATTCTTCGTGCTCGTGGCCAATATGGTCTTCTGGGTTGTATTCTTCGCCAGCGGGCGCTTCATACTCACCAGACTCCATCGCTGCCACGGCTTCGTTAACGCGGGTAACAAAGTCATCCGCAGATTGCGCGCCGCTAATCACGGCCTTGTTATTCACAACGAAGCTCGGCGTGGATGAAACATTCCACTGCGTTTGTGCGGCCTTAGCGCCGGCAACAATACCTTTTTGAAGGGCATCATTCTCAAGACAAGACTTAAAGCCATTCGCATCCAAACCATAATCCTCGGACATACCCTTCAAGATATTCAGGTAATTACCTTCGCGCGCCCAGTTATCTTGCTCTTCAAA
>CAKZMN010000303.1 GCA_937128575.1 uncultured Alphaproteobacteria bacterium
TCGCAACAGTGCGACTAAAACTGGAAGAGTTAACATGGAAGCTTCGTCCACCAGAACGACGTCATAGCACAGAACCCGGCTTGAAAATCCCTTAGGACCAAAACCCAACAAGCGATGAACAGTTTGGCCTTCATCCCCAAGCAGACTGGCAGCTTTACCTGTCGTGGCAGTCACCGCCACACGTAACCCTTCCGCATCACAGGCATCAATCACTTGTCGCAACAAATGCGTCTTCCCACTTCCTGCTGGTCCAGTCACGACTGAATATCTATGCGACAGCAACTCCCGAAGTCTTGGGTCTTCATAGTCCGTCAACTGCATTTGATTGGTCGCCAGGCAGCGATCCACTTGCCTCAATTGCCGCACGACTTCGGCTAAGACAACCTGTCCTTCTTGCTCTACCGCGACTTTCGGATGCAGATAGGACGACAAGGAAGGTAATTCTGTCGAGTCCACGCACAAACGATCACCAAGTAAGACAACGAGCCGTTCCGAAGACACGCCAATATGGCCATGCACCACCTGTTCCTTCAGGACCGCATGAATCCCTGCTTGAAGACGAAGGGGATCTGTTGGTCCACCACCTGCCAGATGATGTAACGCATCGGCGGCACCAAAAGGGATTTCGCGCATCCAATATAAAGAAAAGGGGGTTCGACATGCCTGACGCCGGCTGGCTTGTGGCCAACACATGATCTTGTTCGAAACGGCTCGCCATCCAGCCCTGCTCAGCCAGTCAAAGCATGAATCCTCTGACCACATCGGGAATGCTCCTTCATGACTTGTCGAACTGATGTCTATACGAGAAGCCTCAAAAAAGCGTTTTCCTTTTATATTCCAATGATACGACTCTCCCGGGAAAACCCTTTCCAAAACGGGCCGTATTAAACACACGCCGGCTAGGGCGTAAAATAAACTTTCTCGTATTCTGAATTCAAATGTGAGTATAAACGCCAATGCCGCAACCGCCAACGCAAAAATAATGCGCCCTATAAAATGGTCTGGAATGGTTTTCGGATCAGAGATCATAAAGAAGGTGAAAATGAGCAACGCCCCGCTTTGTAATTGATGTAGCGGTATCGTGAGCGGGTCGCCAAGCCAAAATGCTCTGGCGAATAATAATGCGCCCCAAGATCCTAAGAATAGTAGCGCCATATCGCGGCGTGGAATTTTATACAAAACCAGTACCGACAAGCATACAAGCAAAAACCCGAGCCACAGGGCGCTGCCCCATTGGCCGGGCGATATCCAAACATTATCGGGAAACGCCAAAAGCGCGACAACAATTCCGATATTTGCAGGATTAAATATATGTTTTTGGTTCGCGCGGATTAGGAATTTACTGGCGATGGCTATCGCGCCCGCCAGCGGCAAAACCCAAAACGCGCCGGATTTTAGCAAGATAACGAGTGAGAGCCCTGTGATAAGGGGGCTGCGTGCATCAAACGGGATTTTTAAACGCCATGAAAATATAGTTTGCGTGATTAGTGCGCTTGCCAGTGTTAATAGGGCTATTAAAATTTCTGGTCCAAAGTCAGCCCAAAGTATCTGTAACCCCAGCAAAATAGAGAGCGTTACAATTTGGAAATGCCGAGGGTCGCTTAAAATTCTTTGCATATGCGCATCAAATCAAACTCCGCTTCTGCACGCAAATAAATAAAATGGACGCTTTTGAGCTTATTGCTGAAACTATCGGAGCCAGTAGCGCCCATCTTATTTTATGCTGTGTCTTAGTCGAAGAATATATCTGCTGCTAAAAATGCAAAGAAAAATCCGATGAGATAGATAATGATCGAAAAAACCAAAATGCCCCAACTGATTTTTTTTAAGCGCGTGCATGCCTTTGCTTTGACAGGGTCAGCAGGGCAGGGTGCGTAACGCCCCCGCCATTGCATGATTGTCGAAAGCGTTAGCATGATTCCTGCGCCTGCAAACACATAAATTTTGTAATCTGCAATTGCCGTGATCCACGGCACAGCACCAACAAACCCAGCAAGCGCCGCCCCCATACCAAGCGTTACTAGCAGTGCGGGAAGCGCACAGCAAACGAGCGTTCCCATACTGGTAAACAAACTAAGGGTTGGCATGATCGTGTGTTGCCATAGGCTTGGTTCAGGGTTATTCGACACGGTGGATGCCCTCCACGTTATAACCTGCGTCGGTGATGAGGTTTGTGATTGTCTCATTATCAAGGCTCTGGCCTTTGTTGAAGTTGATCGTAATCATCTTCGTGTCGAGATTTACATCTATCCCTTTAACGGCTTCTTCTTTGCCAAACACTTTTTCAAGTGCGCGGGCGCAGAAGTCACAAACAAGGCCATTCACGCTGACATGAACATCACCGGTGGATATGGTTTGCTCCGCTGTGGCAGGCTTGGAATCTTCCGCCGCATAAGCAGGCGCGGCAAAAGATAGAGTTAATGCAGTCATTAATATAGTTAGTTTTTTCATGATATTTTTCCTTTTGGTTTTATTAAATTTAGTAACGTAATACGTAGTTGAAGAGAGCTTCTCCGCGTGTGTTCATTCCCGCTTCAAGCATGTGAACACCTTTGAAAAGCCTTATCAGCGGAGTGACAGTGACATTGTCTTTTGCCTCTGGCATATGCTCGACTTGAAGCATTAGCCATGTGTGAAGATCACCGTAATCACCTTCATACGGCGCCCATCCGACACGGGCGGATTGCGAATAAAAATCATCAATATCGCCCGCTTCGGTGTAGCGGTTTTCGTATGAGGTGAAGAAACGGCGATTTTCCCAATCTGCGGCAAGACCGGTAAAGCCCGCCGCTTGTGTTTCATTGTCGAAGTCGCCCTTGTCGCTATGTGCGATACCCAAACCAGATTTTAGATAGAGATTGGCTTGGCTATCTTTTTTGTTCCAGCGTTTGAGTAGGTTATTCATCTGAATGGCGTTTAAGGTGAGTTCCTTATCTCGCCAATATTCCAGCTTATAACCAATCGACGTTTTTGCCGTGGGTGAGTAATGAAGATGCGCAGTGTTTTTATCATTATCATTGTTGAGCATCAATGTGATGCCCCCCGGATAAGATACAGGCCGCGCGTCAGCAATATTTGGAATGATTAGCCCCACTCCGAGAAGGGCCCATAAGAATATGGAAGCGTATAGATATCGCATAATTGTCTCCTGATATGTGTGAAATTGCGCCGCGCCTTTAATATTATAAAGCGCGACAAAGTAAGCCTAAAATGGCTCAAAGTATCAGGAGTTGGTTTTTGGAGGGCGTCGTGGTGGTGCGGTTGCCATAGAGGCAGGGTTGTCAGTTTTGTTGAATAAACGCGCGGCGTTAATGATGGGCGCATTTATCGCGCTATTATCGTTCAAAATTGGTGTTTGGTGAATGGATGCATGAAGGCATAAACAAACCCCATCACAGTGCTTAGTGGGTGATTTTTCTTCTTTGTCTTCATGACATGGAATATTGCTCATATCCATTACCTGTTGGGTGGATGATGCCATATTTATGTCCATATTTATGCAAGGCTTCGCCCAGGCAGATACCGCAAAGGTATTTGCAAGAAACATGATCGCAATAAACATTAGAGTAAAACGTTCCATCTTTTCCATTATAGCTAAATTCGCTTTAGCTGTCATTTAAGTTACATCATGGCGCTTTTTGAGAATTTTATATCATCCTTGCGGTCACCTTTAACCGAATATTTTCCCGAAAACCCATTGACATTTGCAAAGATGTTAACGAATTCGCACGTCAAGAAATGCATAATTAATATACTTTGCGTTATATATCATAACATTTAATGATATTTCACGCTGATTCCCTATATCTTTCTTAATATTTTAAGATTATGGAATCAATCTCTTGTCCGTTTAGCTTCATAAATGGTATAAATGTTGGATAAATAAGAGGAATACCTTATGAGCAATCTAAAATCTAAATTAGCAGCCGGCGTTTTCGCCATCAGCTCCATCTTCGCCGCGCAGGCACAAACCAGCGCGAATGATGATAAATTGATTGCCATGAACGAGCCTGTGAAGACTGAAATTGTTAATGAGACTGTTAAACCAGTTGGTGTATTAAATTGGAGTGACAAAGAGCTTCACAATGTTCAATACAATGCAGGGCGAATTTCAAAAGGTTCTATTGTGATTTTATACATGGGTTCAGATAAAGCTCTCGCCACTCAGGTGCGTGAAGGTGCTACAGCAGCTAAGGCTTCAGGCGTTCCGATAAAAGGTATGGTTTTAGGGCCTGCAGATCCTGATTTTCACAATGGTGAAGATAGTGTGATTATTATAGTTGATGGTTATCAAGCGTATGATCAATATGAGGCTTGGATTACACCGAAAACGACGACTAAAAAGATACTGATTGATGCCAAGGACAGTTATGCAGAAAAACTAGGCCTTGCAAAAGTTGTTAAGCCTGCTGAGAGTCAGCTTGTTCAGAATTAATTCTGAACGCTAAGAAGGCGATCCTAAAGCAATATCTAATTTATTACTGTGTTCTGGAAGCGGTTCAGTTGAAACGATTGTGTTATCGTGAGCCGCTTTGAAGATGTCTTTTATTGGTGCAGCTTTAATACCGCTATTGCTCAGTTCGCTATCTGAGGATGCAAATGAACCCATTTCGTCGCTAAAAGTCACATCGTCGAATTCTTCAAACTTTTGGTCTGTTATACCAGCTAGCTCATCTTCATCAAAGCCAGATAAATTGATTCCGTTTTCTTTTTCAATTTGACGAATGTTTTTCTCAATATCTTTGGGGCTTTTGTCGTCAAGTTGTTCAACGTCTTTACGTGCATTTTTGTATTTAGTTTGATTGTCTATTAGTTGATTGTCTCTTTCATCAAAAGCTTTCTTTCCATCTCTTTCTATTTGCTCTTTTGTGATGCCATAGCGGCTCATCAACGCAGAGTGCTCCTTATTATTGTAATCTAATGTTCCATTTTCATAGAGATCTCTCAATTCTTTACCAGCTTGTAATGCATCTTCGCCTTGCTTAATTTTATCGTCAAGATCACGCATCAGATCATCCAGAATGCGTCTATACATGTCGCGTTCTTTTTGTTTCTTTTCTCTGGCTTCTTTGCTGTTTTCATCAGCGCCAGTTTCGCTGTGGGCGT
>CAKZMN010000304.1 GCA_937128575.1 uncultured Alphaproteobacteria bacterium
ATTGTAGTCCTAACCCCTGCTTCACCTTATTTCCTCCAGCTTTGCGCGGAAAATGAGGCAGAACGGCCTGTAAATATTCGGGCTAAAAATTATGTCATTATATAAAAATGGGAATGCTTAGATGTTTACGCACACGCAAGTTTGGACAGGGCTAGATCGCCTCGCCTCTTCTTTTGGATACTCACCTTCTGGCCTTGCGAAGCAAGCTGGTCTTGACCCTACATCGTTTAACAAAAGCAAACGAATCAGTCCGGACGGTAAACCACGCTGGCCATCCACGGAGAGCCTCTCTAAGGTTCTAGCGGTAACGGGCGCAACCATGTCTGATTTCACTAGTTTAATTGATGATGAGCCCATCACGCTGAGCACGCAGGCGGATCGTAAAACCATGGCCAGAACGGCGGCGCGCATTTTAATCGAAACCGAATCGGTTTTATTTAATGCCCGCGAGCCATTTACATTGAAATCTGGAAAGCCGAGCCCCGTTTACGTCGATTGTCGCCGCTTGATCTCTTTTGTTAAGCAACGTGAAACGCTCATGAATTTTGGCGCCGCTCTTTTAAAGGATGAAATTGGTTTGAATAATATTGACGTGGTAGCGGGCGGAGAGACAGCCGGCATTCCCTATGGCGCTTTTGTTGCTGAGCGTTTAGCAAAGCCCATGATTTACGTACGCAAAGAACCAAAGGGCTATGGCCGCATGGCGCAAATTGAAGGTGTGTTACCCGATGGCAAGGCCCCCAAAGCCATTTTGGTTGAAGATTTACAAACCGACGGCGGCAGCAAAAAAATATTCATTGATGCCCTACGCAAGGCCGGCACAGAGGTTGAGCATGCTTTTGTCGTGTTTCATTACGGCATTTTCCCTGCCAGTGAACAGAACATGAAAGATATTGGCATTACCCTGCACGCGCTTGCCACATGGTGGGACGTTCTTGAAGTTGCCAAGGATAAGAACTATTTCGATAAAGAGACCTTAGTGTCCGTGGAAGCGTTTTTGAACGATCCGGATAAATGGGCCGATCAAAACATGGATAAGGTAAAGGGGTAGCTTTATGAACATTTCCTTCTTCGCATCAAAAAAGCCTAGGGCGCAAAAGGCCTTAGAAGAACTAAGAAGCACCTATGGAACGCACCCTATAGAGGGCGCGGACGCGCTAGTTGTACTTGGTGGAGATGGCACGATGCTGCGCGCGCTGCATCAACATCAGGATATAGACTTGCCAATTTTTGGTATGAATTTAGGCACGCTTGGTTTCTTGCTCAACCCTTACACCCTACAAGGGTTGGAAGAGCGAATCACAAATGCCAATAAATTTGCAATTCATCCATTGCGCATGGATGTCACGGATAAGGACGGAAACTCACATAGCGAGATTGCGTTCAATGAGGTTTCGCTCCTACGCGAGACTCACAACTCCGCCAAAATTAAAATTTTTGTAAATGATAAGGAACGCATTTCCGAATTGGTTTGTGATGGCATCATGGTTTCAACGCCCGTGGGTAGCACAGCATATAACTCGTCCGCAGGCGGTCCTATTGTGCCGCTAGACGCCAATGTATTGCCCGTGACGCCCATTAGCGCATTTCGCCCTCGCCGCTGGCCAGGGGCGCTTATTAGCAATAACTGTGAGATTAAGTTCGAAGTGACCAAGGCCATTGAACGCCCCGTTAGTGCGACCGCCGATTCGAAAGAGGTACGTGATGTG
>CAKZMN010000305.1 GCA_937128575.1 uncultured Alphaproteobacteria bacterium
AAGAACTCGGAATTCGTGCGCGGGTAGTCTTTGCCGGGTTGCTCCCACGCAAGGAAATTCCGGCGGCAATCGCGGCGGCGCTGAGAAAGAGTATGACCACAGCGACACCAAGCGTTATAACGATTAAGGTTTAGTAACAAACCGCCTCGCCAACCAGGCTATATTCACCGCCTATATGGGCAAATTTTGGCTCACCAATTTGGTTCCAATGTGTGCGCAATTCTTGCAGCGCCGCCGACGGGCCCTGTGCATCATATCTGGGGCGCAGGAAACTCTGATCAGCAAATCTTAAAAACCCAGCCGGAAAGGCCATTCGCGGAGCGCGCAGTCCCAAATCCGCGAGGATTCGGGCAACGACCGCATCGCTATAATCCATCATGTCCGCCGTAAATTGTATCGCAGAGAGGATTTTAATCTCCACCCGGCTGTTGGGGACATGACGAAGGTGGCGCATAAACCGTGCATACACATCCATTTCCGCGGCCGTTTCGTATGTAGACTTTGGAGGTAACGGAAGAGCTACTCTGTTATCTTGTTCGATGGACGTATGGTTGGTCATGATGGCCTCCCGGCTTTTGAGTTTTCAAGAGCAAGCCCGGGATTGCTGGAAAAACGTTGGGCTTGTCATACATTAAGCCTACGTTTGAGATGGTTAACGGTTTCTTAACGCCGCCATTTAGCCCCTATATCGATGTGGAAAGAGTCTCTAACCCCTTGAAATAGCGCCCGTTGCCAATTCATCGGCGCGTTCATTATCGGGGTGCCCCGCATGGCCTTTTACCCAAGAAAAGGTCACATCATGCACATTTATTAAAGAATCGATTCTCTCCCAGAGGTCCTGATTCTTCACTGGCTTCTTCGCCGCTGTCTTCCATCCGCGCGCCTTCCAGCCGGGCATCCAGTCATTAACGCCCTGCATCACGTATTTGCTGTCTGTATGAATATGCACAGCCGATGGCTTCTTAATCGACTCCAGCGCCTTAATCACCGCCATCATCTCCATGCGGTTATTGGTCGTGTCCGGCTCCCCGCCAGAAATTTCCTTCTCATGACCGTTCCACCGCATAAGCGCGCCCCAGCCCCCCGGGCCGGGATTGCCGCTACACGCGCCATCGGTATAAACCTCAATCACGCTACTCACGACAGCGCCTCCGCCACAACGGCGATAAACTCTTCTTCACTCTTGATCTTCGAAAACGCCCCTACAGATATCGTCACCCCATGCTCATCCGCCAAAGCCTGATATTTCGGCAGGCGCGATTCAAACAAATGCGGAAACACCCAGCTCAGGAAAACATAAGGGTCAATCTCTTCAATGTCGGTGATATCAAACTTGCTCTGAAACTTCGCCAGCCGGTCGGCAAAAAACGCAGGTGGAAAATATAGCGGCTTGGGATATTTAATCGCGCGCTCCAAAATCTCCGCATGATCCTCTTGCCCCACCTTCAAATAAATCAGCAAGCTTTTTTCACCAACGGCGCGCAAAACATCTTCGTCTTCCACTTCACACATGCTGCCCGATGAATCATTCACAAACTTGCGCGGCGCGGCATCAACCGACACCGGCATGTCCCGAAGCACAGAAACTTCCGCGTCGTAATACATTTTTTGGCGACGGGCAAATTCGTCCAGACCAACCCCACCTTTTTCTAAACCACCAATCTGACCAACAAACTCAGACAGGTTTAAAATATTATCCGCGCTCACCGCACCATCAACATAGGCGCTCAAATATTTCGTGCCAATCAAATGGTCACACGAATAATTGAACCAGCCCCACTCCGCCAGCTGCGCCGCGACATAGCTTTTCCCAACACCCGACATCCCCATAAGGGTGATGACTTTGTTATCCCAATTTAAAAATTCGTCTTTGGTGATTTTCACGAACGTGATCCTGCATAGAATTAAAACAAGCTGACTACTTATTTATACTATTGCTAAGGCTGATGAAAGGGCGGCGGCGACCATTGTGGGTTTTGCACCTTCTTCATGGATGCTGCTTTTTTGGATACGGTTGAAAAAAGCGACGATAAATGAGAGGAAAAACTAAGCACAAACGTGCCTTTACTGAAGGACGGCTTGCCGCTATTCACCGCAATATACCCCACCTGAAGACTGAACGGACGGTCCCCCGTAAGCAGCTTAATATAAGGCACCGGCCCAATCACATTCTTGCGGTCTTGCGCCGGATAACGCACCGCCATCATGGCAATCCCTGCCCCCAGAACATCTTTTTCACCAAACATGCCAATGCCGCGCCGCGTCTCAAACGTCGCATTAATCATGGGTGAAAAATTACCATAGCTATTATTGAACCCGCCCGCATAAATCGTGCTGGATATCCTACTCTTCGGGTTCTTGTTCAGATTAACCCCAACAAGCGCGCCAAAATTCACCTCATTATATTCATCATCCCCAGCGCCCAAATGCCGGGTAATGGCGGGGCTAAAAAACGACAATCGGTCAAAAAACTTTGTACGAACCACGGGCGCAGCTGGCGCTTTCGCCGCCGCCGCAATATCATCAAACGCAGAAGCGTCAGGCTCCGCGCCGCCTGCCTGCGCAAACGCACCGCCAAAACTCGTCACAAGAACAGCCGCGCCAAGAGCAACATGCCGTTTAAAATCACGCTTCAAACTCATAAATTCGGCCCCTCTATGCCAGGCACGGGGGAACTCAACATGCCTTTAATTTTTTCAAGATTTTCACAGTACCGCCCTTCATTCACATCCGGACTTTTAGCAATAACCGGCAAGGCAGGCAGACCTAAAATAGCCAAAGAGTTATTCAATTCTTCATGGATCATATGCGGCTTCAAAACCATATTACACTGCATCAAAGACATGTAAAATTTTTCCACATCCACCTTCTTTGCTGCCAGTCTCATTGTTAGGTTAGGATCAACGCCGCCCATGATAAAATGCGCCCTCAACCCTTCCACACAAACCGCATCAATCTGCGGGTATGTTTTATCCCACACCGCTTGCCCAAAGCTTACTGCCTCGCAATGCATCAACGTCGCAATAATATTTACCACCCACGAAGAAAAAAGATCCGACTGCTTCCTCACCGCCTCTCTATCATGCTCTTGGCTGCCTTTAATGATGGCTTCTGGATAATAAAAATCTTCCACGCAGCCAAACTGCAAGCTTCTTATAATATTTTCCAATGATTGATAAACGCCATTGCTTTGAATGGCATCTGTGAACGTCACAACATCATGGGATGAAACATAAATAGGCATATACGCAGCGCGGCTTTCTTTGAATTAAGCACAAAGAAAACAACAAATTTAAAGTTATGTCAATAAATTAAGCAGTCGCCAAAACGCGCGGCAATTTGAAATGCACGTTTTCTTCCGTGATCGCGACTTCTTCAATCGTCACATTGAACCGCGCCTTTGCTGCCTCAATCACCTCATCGACCAGAATTTCCGGCGCGGATGCACCGGCGCTAAGGCCCAGTGTGTCAATGTCACCAATCCAATTCCAATCAATCTCGCTTGCGCGCTGTACCAGCATCGCATGCGGGCAGCCATGCAATTTCGCCACCTCCACTAATCGGTTTGAATTGGATGAATTTGGCGCGCCAATAACCAAAAGCGCGTCACTACGCGGGGCAATCGCCTTAATCGCCGCCTGACGATTGGTGGTCGCGTAACAAATATCTTCCTTATGCGGCCCCTGAATCTCGGGATAGCGCGCCTCTAACGCCGCAACAATCTCCGCCGTGTCATCAACGCTCAATGTCGTTTGCGTGCAGTACGCCAGCGCCGTTTCATCATCCACCGACAACTTCGCCACATCATCCAAATCTTCAACCAAAATCACCGCGCCATCGGGCAACTGCCCCATCGTGCCAATTACTTCGGGGTGCCCCGTATGACCAATTAAAATAATTTGCTTACCATTTTTGAAATAACGCTCCGCCTCGCGGTGAACTTTACTCACCAGCGGACATGTCGCATCCAAATAAAACATATTGCGCTGCGCCGCATGCTCTGGCACCGCCTTGGGCACACCATGAGCGGAGAAAATAACTGGGCGCTGATCACCGGGTTTATCGGCGGGAATCTCGTCCAGCTCCTCAACAAACACCGCGCCCTTATCTTTCAAATTATTAACAACAAAGCGGTTATGCACAATTTCGTGGCGCACATAAACCGGCGCGCCATACTTCTCCAGCGCCAGTTCAACAATCTGCACGGCGCGATCAACACCAGCGCAAAATCCTCTGGGCGTCGCTAAAACTATGGTCAAATCCTTGGTCATATGAACCTTATAATCAAAGCGCGTTAATTAATCTAGAGTCTTGCGCTATTCATAGTCACCGCGTAATATTTTGATGCTTTTAAACCGCTGGAGAATTCGATGAAGAACTTACGCTTTGCGCTACTGGGTATATCACTTTTGGGACTATCGGCCTGTCAAACGGTTGATGGCATGATCACCGATGTACGCAACATCGAGCTGCCCGCCATGGGCGCCAATGCCGGCACCGCAGAAGAATTCATCATTCAGGGCAACTGCGCCCAAACCGAGGTCGTGCCCGAGCTTTCCGGCTATAGCGAATTCACCGCCTCACAATTCACCACCGAAGACCAACTCATCACCCGCGCCCATATCTCCGGCATAAACAGCACCTGTTCCTACAGCGAGCGCGCAATGAGCGTCGATCTTGAACTCGCCTTCGAAGGCACATTGGGGCCGCAGGCCAAAACTGTCGCGCCCAGCAAATCCAGCTACGCCTACCCATTCTTCGTTGCCATCACATCACCGGGCGGTAAAATCTTGGCCAAAGAAGTCTTCTCCGCCTCCATGATTTACGCGCAAGGCGAGGATTACAAAAGCTACAAAGAAACCCTGCGCCAGATCATCCCCCTTAATGACACCAAGCAAGGCAAAAAATACAAAATCCTCGTCGGCTTCCAGCTTTCTCAGGATCAGCTAAATTACAACCGTCAAATTCTTGAACAACAAAAGCTAGCCGAAGAAGCCATTGATGTAACTT
>CAKZMN010000306.1 GCA_937128575.1 uncultured Alphaproteobacteria bacterium
ATTTAATAAAGGCCGCTCCTTGAGCTTCTTTAAACTTCTCAACCAAGGCTCCTAGCTGTTGTTCTTTTTTTGCTTTTGTAATAGCCATTAGTAAGATAATTAAAAAAAAATTCTTCTGATGATCAGAAGACATTTGAATCGCTGTTTCCAACTTTTATATATTTCTAATTCTTAAGAAATCCGTATAAAAATTGTCTAAAACCGCGTCTCGACCTGACTTACTCTGTTTAAAACAGTTCGCAGGTTGTCTTTGACCAAACAAAAAATAACTATTCTTTTCATTACGTCAATACATTTTTTACAATTATTAAACTGGCAATAACTTTAAACCTTTAAATTCCATTGACAGAAACGCTCCAAGTCTTGATAATCTGTTGGTATAAATCAACTAAAATTGCATGAGTAAATTAATGCCAATCGATGTATTATCGAGTATAAAAAGAGCCGCTTCGTCAGATGCTGTTAACAAATTGCTAAAAAACATTGCCAATACTTCGGTCGCAAAATCAACGCCAAGCAAAAATTTGCAATCGGTTACGCTAGAAGAATTGAGAAAAGACATAGTAGTAAAAAGCTCTTCCGACACCGTTCAAATAATTAAAGAAAATTTCCCAGAAGAAAAAAATGGATATTTAGTTCTATTGGTTTTCTTGATGGAGCGGAACCGAAAATTGAAAAACTTGAGTTGGAAAACTGATGTTAATGGTGGGGCTCAATGGGGGCATTGGCTGCGTCAGACAGTCCTTAACAAAACACGCGGCGATGTTTTGATGAGCGGCAACGAAGGATCCCCTCTTTTGATTTTAGATCGTACGGGACAAGGACGCGTAGCACAAATTGCAAGCGATCATATTTCGCTTTGGGCCCGAGGATATGATGGAGGCGGTCCGCACAGCGAGCTATTGCGGCGAACTGTTCATTGGTTAATGAAAGAACCAGAGCTGGATGAGAATGCACTGGATATCAATGTAAGTGGAAAAAACATTTTTTTGCGCGCAGCCAATTACAAAGAAATTAACAATAATATTTTAATGATCGGGCCCGATGGCCAAACCGAAACCCTAACATTAGAGCAAATGCCAGATGGGACTCTTGGGAACACTATAGAAGCCGATCAATTAGGTATTTATTCATTTGAAAATGCAAACGCTCAGGTGCGATACGCCGTTGTTGGGGTTTTAAACCCGCCTGAATTACGCGGCGTTAAAACCACAGAAACCCCGATGAGGGACGTTACAAACGAGAGTGGAGGTGGCATTATTTGGCTATCAGAAACAACCACGCCGGCCATAAAAAGATTATCGAAGACGAATAATTATGCTGGCAAGCAATGGATTGGCCTTAAAAAAAATAATGCTTACCGCGTTAAAAATGTTAACGCACGGCCAATGATGCCGCCGTGGCTATCCGTTATGTTACTGTTGGGGTTAGTTATTTTAACGTGGGTGCGCGAAGGGCGCAGCGCTTAAGCTATATTTGGTTTTTTACTTTGCTTGAGCACATCATGCAGTGTTTGCGTTAATAATTGTTTAGATACGGGCTTTCGCAACGTTGCTTTAACAGCCGGATGTTCATGAATTAATTTCTGCAAACGCTGTTCGCTGTAGCCCGACAAAATAATGAAGGGCGTACTGGGAAAATCTAAATAAGCTTCTTGAATGAATTCAAAGCCTGTCATTTTAGGCATATTTTGATCCGTTATGACGATATCGAATTTTTCTGGATTTTCTCTCAAGATATCAAGGGCGTGCAGACCATCCGTTGTTACGGTTGCCACCGCCCCTATTCTTTCAAGCATGGAGCGCATCATTTCACGCACATCTTTTTGATCTTCTACGAGCAATATACTGCACTGACTAAGGTCTACATCATCGGTGAATGTCTTTTCATCTAAATCATCTTTTTCGTCAATGACAGGGAAAAATATTTCAAAAGATGTGCCCTGTTCTATTGTTGAATCGATAATCATCGCCCCTTTATGCGCCGCGATGACACCATGGACAGTAGACAAACCTAGTCCAGTTCCCTTATCAACTGGTTTGGTTGTGAAAAATGGCTCGAACACATGCGCCATGACCGAACTGCTCATACCCGACCCTGTATCTGATATTTCAAGCACAACGTAATCATGATTTTCCTGCACTGTTCCTAAATATAACTGAGTTTGATTTTCGTTAACCTCCACCAATTTTGTGCTCGGAACATCGCTTTCATTTGGCGCGTCATTTGATAAAAAATCAGAATTTAATTGATTGAGTGCCTTACATTTTTTCAAGCTGATATTTAATTTACCGCGCCCGCCCATCATTGCGTCTTTAGCATTCACCGATAAGTTCATAATGACCTGAGATATTTGAGTAGCGTTTCCTTTTATGTAAGCCTTATCTATATCAATGTCCGACTGCACCTCGATACGTTTTGGAAAGCTGGCCTGGATCATAGAAAGGCTTTCTTTAACGGATGTAATTAAGTCAATATTTTGTATTTCTGTATCTCGAATTCTTGAAAATGTTAATATTTGATCAACTAGCCCTCTGGCCTGCATACCTGCTTGCAGTATGTTTTCGGCGAATTTATGTTGTTTTGATTTTTCATCTAAATCTTCCATCAAAAACTCAGCATAACCATTCATTGCGGCAAGAATATTGTTAAAATCATGTGCAACGCCACCTGCCAAACGTCCTATGGCTTCCATTTTTTGCGCCTGAAAAAATTGCGATTGTAGCTCTTCTTTTTCTTTTTGCGCTTGCTCGCGCTCGGATATATCTCGTGATGTGCCAACGAAGCCGCCATCTGCTAGGCGCATAAAAGACAGCTCAGTTAAAGTTTCTTCACCTGATGGGTTAATGATTGTTTTTGTTCCGCTCCAATGTCCTTCGCTATTGAGGCTTGATATAATTTCTTCACACGCTGTCTCGTCCTCTTCATCATTATATAAAGACGACCAATCTTGACCTATGAAATTTAATTTATCTTCGTAAGAAATATTATGAAGTTTGAGTAACGCTTTATTCATGTAGGTCAAATGTCCGGCGCGATCGACGATACTAATACCATCAAAGGTTGACTCCATGGCTGCCAATCTATTTTCCAAAAGTGCCAAGTCATTAAACTTATCTCTGTTTGCGTGTTTAATTTTTTGTAACTTGTCCGTATTTAGAACGACCAAAATAAACCCCGCCAAACCAATGGCGATAACAGACCAATATAAAAGCTTTTCTTTTAACTTTAAATTTTGCGGCGTGGTTTTTGAAAATAATGCATTCCAAAAGTTGTGATGCACGTGTTTGTGACTATGCTCTAAAAAATGTTGTTGAGTCTCAACTTCTAAAATTGAATTATTAGGAAAATCTATTTTTTGAGAGTTTTTTAGCTGTTGAATTTCTTGAATAATTTGGTTGTGATGCTGACCTGTTGTTTCAGTATATTCAATTAAGCGTAGCGACGAATGCAGCGCGAACATACTGAACAATAAAAGAAGAAGTCCAGGCGCATAATTTAAAAGATTGTAAAAATACTTATGTTTTTTTGTATTGAGTTCGTCTTTTGAATTCATTGTGCAGAGAGCCCTAGCTCCCTAGCTTTGAGTGCGGCCTGGGTTCGGTTTTTAGCGTTGAGCTTTCGGCACACACCGCGCACATGCAACTTAACCGTGACAACTTGTAGATCCAAATATTGAGCAATTTCTTTGTTTGATGCACCTTCAGATAAGAATAGAAGAACCTCTCGCTCGCGCGGTGTTAAAATAGCAGCTTCTTCGCTAATCACTTTATTGGGGGCAGGTGTGAAACGATCAGGTGTCTGTTTTTCTTCCTGATCTGCATAATAGGAGGGCATGATATTATGTGTGTTGTTATCAGTGGGGACAAAACTTTCACCAGTTAAAACTTGCTGTATCCCTTTTAAAAGCGCTTTTCCTGACAATGTTTTGGGGAAATAACCAACAGCACCCATAGCCATGGCGGCATCAACATCTTCCTTTTCTGCAACGCCAGACATGAGAGCAACAGGCTTACCCGGATATTGATCAATAACTTGCCTCATTCCTTCTAAACCGTCCATACCGGGCATTCGAAGGTCTAGCAGAACCAAGTCATGGTCATCATTTTCATGTAATTTTGAAAGAGCCTCGGGCAAATCTTTTGCCAAGGTAACATTCGAGCTAGGGTCAGCGCGCTCAATGTACAAAACAAGCGCGTCTCTAAACAACGTATGATCATCCGCTAAAAGCAGCTTCATTGTGTGATTTCCCTAAGTTCCCCCCAGAAGAAATATAATTTCTTCATCACTTAACTCTAAGTATACATTAATTCTATCAAGAATATCTAAAGAAACCAAAGAAATTCAACCGTATGTTGTATTGTAGCATAGGTAGGTCACAGATTATTGATCGCTCCAAGTCACGTGAATGGCGGAACGTGGCGTTTTTTGAGTGCCTTTTAAGCGTAAACGATAAACGTAAATATTCTCCATGACCCTTTGCACGTAATTGCGCGTTTCATATATCGGGATCATTTCAATCCAGTCGATAAAGTTCACCTTTCCCAGACGCGGATCGCCATAAGTTTTAATCCAGCGATCCACCCGCCCCGGCCCCGCATTATAGGCGGCAATAGCCATCGGGTAGGAGCCGTTATAGCGCGCGAGCATATCGGAGAGATATTGACTACCGAGACGAATATTGTAATCAGGACGCGTCGTCAGCCAGTCTTGCCTATAAGCGATACCAAGCTTGCGGCTCACATCTTTTGCCGTACCGGGCATGAGTTGCATTAAGCCAGAGGCACCAGCCGGACTACGTGCCTTTGTATCAAACAAACTTTCCTGACGCATTATTGAATGCGCAAGCGCCCATTCAACGGGAATGGCGCGCACCTCATTCACCATGAGCGGATATGATTGCGCCGTTAGAAACATCCCCTCTTTTGTGGCTCTTTTAGCGATGCGCACGGCGTCGTGATAATGCTTCAAGCGCGCGGCTTGCTCGGCGGCATGTCTATAGGCCTTTGGTGTTTTATGGTGGCGGGTGAAAGCGTGAATGAATTGGCTAGCGTCGCGCCGCATATTAGCGTCATGAAACAAAGATGCCGCGCGCATTAACTCATCAGCGTTGAAGTTCTTTAAATCTTCTGGCGTTATCACGGGAGGGGCAGCATTTGGCAAAGCATGAGCCTTGCCCAACTCCCCACCGGCCAATTGTCCGTAATATACAGTTTGTGACTGCGCGGCGCGTTCGTACCATGCATCGCTGATTTCTTTATTGCCCAATGCCTCTGCCGCGCGACCAGCCCAATAGGCCGCTCT
>CAKZMN010000307.1 GCA_937128575.1 uncultured Alphaproteobacteria bacterium
CGGATGATTTGCAATGGCCGCTGGATCCGGACGCGGAATATTTTCAGTATACCAGCCACTTTATTGCCGCATTAAAGGCGCGTCAGAATTTTGAGATTTCCGTTGGGTGCTACCCCGAAAAACATCCAGATGCGGAAAGCATGGATAAAGATTTAGAAGCGCTGATGAAGAAATTTGATGCTGGCGCGAACCGTGCGATTACCCAGTTTTTCTTTGATAACACGCTGTATTATGAGTTGTTGGAGAATGCGGCGAAGGCGGGGGCGAATGGGGAAATTTGCCCGGGATTATTACCGGTTCATGATTTCGCCAGCATGTGCAGTTTTGCCAAACGGTGTCAGGCCAGCGTGCCGGACTGGATGCATGCGAAGTTTGAGGGGTTAGAAGATAAGCCGGAAGAGGCGAAGAAAATCGCGACAGAAATGCTGGCGGAGCAAGCGATGGATCTTGCGAAGAACGGCGTGAAGCATTTTCATTTTTACACGCTGAATAAATCCACGATCATTGATGAAGTTTGCAGCGCGCTGGGGTATGAGAGTGCGGCGGCGTAAGAATTAGGACTGATTAACCAGAACACGCTCAACTGCCAAAGCCTGCTTTATGCTTTTCCCATTATCTTCAAAGTCGGAATGCAAGCCGATGGCCTCGTTCAAGATTTTCTCACCGGCATCAAAGTCGCTATTTGCAACGCTTTTTTGGAATCGCTGCGCCAAAGTATCTAAATAATTTTTATTCCCAGAAATGGTGCAGGGAGAAAAGGCCCTCATTACGTTTAAGGATAGTTTGTTACTCATTTTGTCTCCGAATCTCGAGATAGGTTAGATCGTATTTTTGCCTAAAAAAATGATTAGAGTCAATAAATATGAAAACAATTTAAAAGCGTTTGTCGTTTTTTGTTTAAACTCCCCCACAAGGTGCTTCAATTTACCTGCATCACTGCTATAGTGATGACGATTTTATATGAAGAGGACATGACACATGGTACTAGCGACAAATCTTGGTTTTCCCCGCATCGGCGCACAGCGCGAATTGAAAAAGGCCGTTGAAGCCTATTGGAAGGGCAAGAGCTCTCGCGATGAATTGCTGTCTAAGGGGCAGGAATTGCGCGCGCGGCATTGGGGCTTGCAGCAAAAATCTGGCCTTGATCATATTCCGTCGAATGACTTCTCTTTTTACGACCAAATTCTTGATCTTACATGCACACTTGGTTTGATCCCAGAGCGTTACAAGCATGAGGGCGGCGCGGTATTTTTGGATACATATTTCGCCATGGCCAGAGGCGCACAGACAGATGCACTGGATGTGACGGCGATGGAAATGTCCAAATGGTATGATACGAATTACCATTATATTGTGCCAGAATTTGAAGAAGGCATGAGCCCGAAATTATCTTCCACCAAAATTTTTGATGAGTTTCAAGAAGCGCTGGATGCGGGCATAAAAACCCGTCCCGTCATTGTTGGCCCCGCTACATATGCCTTCCTTGGTAAGGCGCGTTATGATGGGTTTGATCATGCGGCGTTCGTCAAAACTTTGCTGCCGGTTTATAACGAAATTCTGGACAAGCTTTCCGACATGGGCGCGGAGTGGGTTCAAATTGATGAGCCAGTTTTCAGTCTAGATTTATGTGAGATTGGTCAGGGCGTGATCAAGACGGCCTATGATGGTTTGAAAAAGCCTAGCGGTTTGAAGATTTTGGTGGCGACCTATTTCGAAAGCTTACGCGATAATGCTGAACTAGCGTTTGGATTGCCGGTTGATGGTATTCACATTGATTTATGCCGTGGATCTGGTCAGGCCAATACAGCGGCGAATGATCAAGCGCGTGATTTAGATCAGGCATTATCCAGCATTGGCGACAAGGTTTTGTCATTGGGCGTGGTTGATGGGCGTAATATTTGGCGCAATAACTTGAGCGCCTCGCTTGGCTTGATCGATAAAGCTGTTGAGGCGCTTGGCCAAGATCAGGTATTTGTGGCGGGCAGTTGTTCGCTTTTGCACACGCCGGTTGATTTGAATAGTGAAGCTACCTTGGATGCGGAGCTGAAAAGCTGGATGGCATTTGCAACGCAGAAGCTGGACGAGATTGCGGTATTGGCGAAGGGCGCCAATGAAGGACGCAGCGCGATTGTGCCGGAGCTGGCCACCAGTGATAATGCGAGAGATGCGCGCAAATCCTCCGCGCGCGTGAACAACCCAGAGGTGAAGGCGCGCGTGGCCGCGATTACGCCGGACATGAAGGCGCGCAAATCTGAATTTTCAACGCGCCAAGGCGTGCAGCATGCCGCGCTGAATTTGCCCGCATTCCCAACCACGACCATTGGATCATTCCCGCAAACGCCGGACATTCGCAAGGCACGTTCCGCGTTTAAAAAGGGTGAGTTGGACGCCGGTGCGTACAAAGAAGCGATGCAAAAGGAAATTCAAACCGTTGTTGATTTCCAGCATGAATGTGATCTGGATGTTTTGGTTCACGGTGAGCCGGAGCGCAATGACATGGTTGAGTATTTTGGTGAGCAGCTGGATGGTTACACCTTCTCTAAATTTGGTTGGGTGCAGAGCTATGGCTCGCGCTGCGTTAAGCCGCCGATTATTTTCGGTGACATTTCACGCCCCAAAGCCATGACCGTTGAATGGTCAAAATATGCGCAGAGCCTGACTGATAAAATCATGAAGGGGATGCTGACGGGTCCTATCACAATTTTGCAGTGGTCGTTCGTTCGTGATGATCAACCACGCAGCGAGACCGCCACGCAAATTGGTTTGGCTATTCGTGACGAGGTTGCGGATTTGGAAGCGGCGGGCATTAAGATGATTCAAATTGATGAAGCGGCGTTCCGTGAAGGGCTCCCCTTACGCAAGGCTGACTGGAAGGCGTATTTGGATAATGCGGTGGAGAATTTCCGCCTGTCATCATGCTGCGTGGCGGATGAAACCCAGATCCACACCCATATGTGTTATTCCGAATTTAATGACGTGATCGACAGCATTGGCGCGATGGATGCGGATGTGATTTCGATTGAATGTTCGCGTTCTGACATGGAATTGCTAGAAGCGTTCGTGGATTACAAATATCCCAATGAAATTGGACCGGGCGTATATGATATTCACTCCCCCCGCGTTCCGGCAACGGAAGAAATGACGCGCCTGCTGGATAAGGCGAATGATGTTTTGAGCGTAAAGCAGATTTGGGTAAACCCGGATTGCGGCCTTAAAACCAGAGGCTGGCCAGAGGTAAAAGACGCCCTGAAGCACATGGTTGCGGCGGCAAAAGAAATGCGCGCCAAGACGGGTGCGAGCAAGCAATCAGAAGCGGCGTAGATTTTTCGCACAGCATTAAAAATTACAAAAGCCCGCCTTTTCAGGTGGGCTTTTTTCTGTGATTAGCGCAGATCTAAAATAGCTTCTAAAGGACTTAATATATGGCTTGAAATTGCAAACTGATTGTTTCTTAAAAGCTTCTCTGTTTGCGAGGCATTTAAGTAATTCGGCAAAATAATTACACCAATAGGTCTTTTCGGGCCTGTTACGCCATATTTGCTCTGTATTAAGCCTGGTTTTTCAAAAATTTGATTGGCTATAAAGCATAGGTCTTTGTCGTTATTTGCTTTTGCATCATGCGTAAAAATTGTTTCAATACCACGCTCTAACATGCATTTCACAACTTCAGGATCTTTAGTTTTTCTTGGCACTAAATCTCTTAGTTTCCTTGTATGGGCAAAATGTTTGTCTAAAAACAATGTAACTGAACTCAACTTTATGCATTCATCGGTAATCACATTGTTTTTTCTGGCGAATTCGATAGCCAAGGGCGGAACATAAACTTGTTCATTCAAGATTTTCTTTTTTAGTTCTCTTTGCTTTTGATTATTGTAAATTCGTTTTTTTGCACTAAGCGGCGAAAAAACCCGAAGCGTTGATTTCAGCAATTTATTTTGTTTGGTTGCTTTCTCTAATTCAGCATTTACTCTACCCAAAGATTTATTAGCATCATTTTTTTGTTTTCTATATGGCTTCATAGTTTCTATCTTGTGTAAAAGATCCGCAACATGAAGCTTTTCAAGGTCTTCTGTCTTTATTACTAATTTTTCGCCTTCGTTTGTAATTCCCGCTTTTTTAAATATTTCAGCAAGAGGGTGCAAAGATGATGGGCAAAGTGTTTTTTCCTCTTCTAAAATACGCGCCAAAGCGTCTGCCATTTTGATATATGGCAGTTTGGCTTTTGGAACAAAGCCGGTTTCTTGAGGAAGATATTGTTTCTTGGCTTGCGCAGGTTTTTTATTTTGATTGGCCATGTCTTTTTGACGCAAGTCTGTAAAATGCTTTTTAGCTTTGGATTTCTTCAATAAAAAATCATTTTTGGTTTTCGGTTTTTTATATGGTTCGCCCGCATGTTTTTCACGCCTATTTACGGGCGTAAGTGTTTTCGGCTTTTGTGATTTTCTATTCTTGCTCATAAATACTTTGTTGTTATGTATACTAAAAGCCATTTAATATACATAACATGCAATAAAATCAAGCTTTTTATGCGATTTTGCGCTCCATTATGGCGGTGAAGAAGCCGTCTGTTTTGTGGCGATGCGGGGTTAGGCGCATGTGGGGTGTGCCAAGGCCTAGTGAATCGTCCAAAGCGAGGAGTTCGAACTCTGGGTGCTCTTTCAAGAAGGCTTCGACCTGCATCTCGTTTTCATCGGGCAGAAGTGAGCATGTGGCGTAGACGAATTTACCGCCGGGTTTTACGGCCTTGCAAGCGCGCCCCATGATATCAGCCTGAATTTCAACCAGCTCCTCTAGCGATGGGCCATAGGTTGTCCAGCGCATATCGGGGTTGCGGCGCCATGTTCCCGTTCCGGTGCAGGGCACATCGGTCAGGACAATATCGAATTTTTCCTTTTGACGCTTTAGCCATTTGCGCTGCTTATCCTCGGACAGAGCGCGCATTTCGATGATGTCGGATACGTGCGCCTTTTTGTAGCGCTCTTTACCGCGCATCAGGCGGCGTTCGTCATTATCCATGGCCACGATGCGGCCCTTGCGTTTCATGGCGGCGGCCAGCGCCAGGGTTTTACCGCCCGCGCCCGCGCAATAATCCAGCACCTGCATACCCGGCTGCGCACCGCACATATGTGCGATAAGCTGTGAGCCTTCATCTTGAATTTCGATCCAGCCCTTGCCAAACGCCTTGGTGCGGGCGAGATAGGCCTTGCCTCTTGCGCGCAAACCAATGGGAGAATAGGGCGTGGCATCCGTTTCAACGCCGTCGGCCTCTAGGTAGTTTTTTGCCTTTTCAGGGTCACATAGGAAGGTGTTTACGCGCATATCCAGCGTCGCGCCGGGGATCATAGCGGCCATTTCAGTTTCGAAATCATCGCCGAAATAGGCTTTGATTTTTTCCTTATAAAGCGGTGGGCATTCAACGCGCACGGCGGCGGGCATGTCTTTGTGCTCTAGAGTTTTACCAATTAATGATGTTGCGAACTTAAGTTCAGCGTCGCTTAAAGGTTCCGGGGCATATTTGGAGCCATCGAATAAATCCTTATTGATGCGCTTTTCATCAGCCCCCTCCACCAACATGACGTAGGCGATAACGCGGTTGCGCGGGGTGTCTTCAACTTTGGATTTATCCAACCACCAGCCGAGACGCGCATGGGCGCGCACGGTGTCATAAACGCGCTCCGCCACGTTACTGCGATCTTTGGAGCCAATATAGCGGCGGTGGCGCATATAATCGCCAACCACGCCATCCATGGGGATGCGGGTGTTCTCTTTAATGCGATCCAATACGTCGATGGTCGCTTGTATACGTGCCTGTGGTTTCATTTTTTTTAATCCTTAGAGCGGTAATTGGGCGCTTCGCGGGTGATGGTTACGTCATGTACGTGCGACTCGCGGTAGCCCGCGCCGGTCATACGTACAAATTCCGCCTTGTCCTTCATTTCTGCAATGGTGGCGCAGCCCGTATAACCCATGGAGGCTTTTAATCCGCCCACCATTTGGTGGATTACGGCGCTGATTTGCCCCTTATAGGGGACGCGGCCTTCGATGCCCTCGGGCACCAATTTATTGGACTGCGTTGTACCGCCTTGGAAATAACGATCGGCGGAGCCCTTTACCATGGCGCCCACAGATCCCATGCCGCGATATGATTTATAGGAACGGCCTTGATAAAGAATTACCTCGCCCGGTGCCTCGTCGGTTCCGGCAAACATGGAGCCCATCATGCAGACATCTGCGCCCGCCGCGATGGCCTTGGCGAAGTCGCCAGAATATTTAATGCCGCCATCGGCAATTACGGGGATTTTTTGTTTACGGCAGGCCGAGGCCACATCCATAACAGCCGTTAGCTGAGGCACGCCAACACCGGCAACCACGCGGGTTGTACAGATTGAACCGGGGCCAATACCGACCTTAATTGCATCTGCGCCGACATCAATAAGCGCCTTAGCGGCCGCAGCGGTGGCCACGTTTCCGGCAATGATTTGTAAATCGTCGCGCGCGTCTTTGCGAATTTTCGCAACGGCGTCCAGCACACCTTTGGAGTGACCATGCGCGGTATCAACGACAAGTACATCCAGACCAGCGTCAGCGAGCAACATGCCGCGCTCATAGCCATTAACCTCACCCGTTCCAACAGCCGCGCCAACGCGCAAGCGATCTTGCTCGTCCTTTGTCGCGTCAGGATGCAACTGAGATTTAAACATATCTTTCACGGTCATTAGACCGATGCATTTATCGCTGTCATCAACGATCAAAAGCTTTTCAATGCGGTTGGCGTGCAGCAATTTACGCGCCTCGCCCTTGTCAACATCGCTTCTGGCTTTTAC
This sequence comes from uncultured Alphaproteobacteria bacterium, assembly GCA_937128575.1. Classification (GTDB taxonomy): domain Bacteria; phylum Pseudomonadota; class Alphaproteobacteria; order Micavibrionales; family Micavibrionaceae; genus JAGRKE01. The sequence goes on from CAKZMN010000307.1 coordinate 6,825, forward strand.
CAAATTATCGGCGGTCATCAGCTCGCGCACAGGTTGTTCTAGGTTATCGGCGAAGCGTACATCGCGGTTGGTCAAAATACCAACCAGCGCGCCGCTGGCCTCCGTCACGGGAATGCCGGAAATTTTATTGATGCGCATTAGCTCTAGCGCGTCGGCGAGCGTGGCATCGGGGTGGATTGTAATGGGGTCCAGCACCATGCCGGATTCAAAGCGCTTTACCATGCGTACGTGGCGGGCTTGTTCCTCGGGGTTCATGTTGCGGTGTAAAATACCAAGGCCGCCATTTTGCGCCATAGCGATAGCCATTTCGGCCTCGGTTACGGTGTCCATTGCGGCGGATAAAATGGGAGTGCGCAGCTTTATCTTTTTCGTTAGCTGCGTTGAGGTGTCGACTTCATGCGGCTGCACTTCGGAGGCGCCGGGGACAAGAAGCACATCATCGAAAGTTAGCGCTTCACGGATTTTTTGGGGGTCGTTAATTTTAGCCATTTGCAAAGATTCCTCGCACTTATGTGGGCGGTTTAATTTGCAAGTGAGTTATACGCGAATTGCTTCGAATGTAAAGAAATTAATTCAACAACAAGCCTCTTCTTTATTTTGCTCGAAATCACAGCACTCATTTTTATTTTGCTCGGAATCACAGCACTCATTATAATCGCTACAACAGCGCTTATCAGTAACGCCGCCCTCTGACACTAACTTAAGGAGAGGAAAGGCATCCTCTAACCAGCCGTTGCGGAAATTATCAGCGGGCTCCTGCGTTGGAATATTGTAATGGCGCAAAGACAAGCGTGTCCCTCCCTTTTCTTCGTGCAAAAGAATTTCAACTGTTGTTTGCCCGTCTTCTAAATCAAACATACCACCCCAGGTAAATACGATTTTTTCATAGGGTTCTATTTCCGTATATTTTCCAGCGAAATACATGGCGCCACTTTCCGCAGAAACATAAAATTGCCCATCGGGTTTACCCTCTATATCAACGATATCTCCGAACCATTGCGCAGCCTTTTCTTGCTGCGTCAAGAAAGAGAAAACAGTCTCCGGCGTTGCCTCAATAAATACACCACATATAATTTCTAAATTCTCGCTCATTTTTTAGTCCTTTCTTCTGCTTCCGCTAATGTTTTTAATTTTTGTAGTTTGGGGGTCCAAAATTCTTCCAAAAAGGCGCGAATGTCGCTAAACCCTTTTGTGTTCACGCTGTAATATCGGCGTGTGCCTTCGCGGCGCTCTTGCAATAAATGTTGATCTTTTAGAACGCGGATATGCTGTGACACCGCGGGGCGTGTGATATTTTCAAAATTTTCTGCAATTTCCCCCGCTGGTAATTCCTGATCTTTCAAAAGACTAAGAATGGCAAAACGAGTTGGGTCGCTGATGGCTTGTATTTGTTGTATCATTCTTTAATGTTAGTTTAAACTTACGTAAGTGTCAACTAACATTTTAATTAAATTTTTTTAAGCCGCTTTTTGAGGCTTTTCCATGATCGTTTTGAATAGCGGGCTGTTTAGGTGGCTGTCTAGCCATGCCTGTAATTTAGGGAGGGGCAGCGCGTCGAACCATGTGCGGTCGGTGTTTGCGAATTGACGGATGAAAGGGAAGATGGCGATATCGGCGTAGGTGATGTGATCGGCGCATAGATATTTGGCGCCGCTGAGGCGGGTGTTTAATTGCTGCAAATATTCCTCACCCTTATCCCGCGCGCCGGAGCAATCTTCATCTGGATATCGCGTCCCGTATTTATAACGATCCAGAGCGTTTTTAAACCACCCGACCTGCGATGTGGTGGGATCGATTAGAGTTTTGGCGCCCTCGCCCGCATTTAACCAGCCATCAGGATCATTTTGATTAAGCGCCCAGAGCATGATGTCGATGCTTTCATCTATCACGCGGCCATCGGCGGTTTGCAGCACGGGGACGCTACCCTTGGGGGAGAGATCATAGAGCGCCGGCGGGCGATCCTTTAGATCGACCTCGATTATGGTGGGGATTATACCGGATTTCCAAAGCGCCATGCGGGCGCGCATTGCATAGGGGCAGCGGCGAAAATTATAGAGGGTGTGAACGTTTTTATTCGTCATCATCCTGTCCGCGGAAGCCCGTCGCGACCAAATATTGTTCGGAGCTCTCCTTGCGGCTGGCCTTGGGCTTGATGTGTTTGATGACTTTGAAGTCTTTTTTCATTTGCGCCATTAATGTGTTTTGCGCGCCGCCTTGGAATACCTTGGCGATAAAGACGCCCTCGGGCTTTAATACCTCACAAGAGAAATGATACGCGGCCTCTACGACGGCCATGATGCGTAAGTGATCGGTTTGTTTGTGGCCGATGGTGTTGGGGGCGATGTCGCTCATGACCACATCAACAAGGCCGTCTTGGCCATTATCGCTTAGCATGCCCTTTAAATGGTCTGGCGCGTCATCATCCATGAAATCCATTTGCACGAAATCGGCGCCCGGAACCTCGTCCATTTCAAGAAGATCTATAGTAATAATTTTTGTACAGCCCTTTTCCACCGCGATTTGGCACCAGCCACCGGGGGCGGAGCCGAGATCAACCACGGTCATGCCGGGTTTTAACAGCTCTAGGCGCTCATCTATTTCCTGCATCTTAAAAGCCGCGCGCGAGCGATAGCCCTGCTTTTTGACTTCTTCCACGCACGGATCATTGAGCTGGCGTTGTAGCCAGCGGGTGGATGAGGTTTTACGACCTTTTGCGGTTCTAACCTTTGCTTTTGCTTTATTCCTGCTCATTTTATTCTCGAAAAGCGTTGTATTTCCTTATGTTCACAGAAGCATTACCACGCTAGAGGTGAAAAAAGCCATAAAAAACACTGCAATGGAGCTCGCCATCAGAATAGAGCCGCTATTTTTGGGCATATAATGCAGGAAAACCAAATAGAGCATATAAGCGAAGCTGTAAATTATAATGGCGCGGCCAAGCACGGGAATGCTTAAAAAATCGAGAATGCCGATAGGATAGTCAATCGCGTACATAAGCTCTGCCTGCATACGGGCCATGAACATACAGGTGATCATAAAAATCAGCACAATCCAGCGTTGATCCTTTTGCACCGTGAACCACCCCAAAGGCAGCCAGAGCAGGTCTATATATTGAAGAATAAAATTCATACCCTATTTCATATTAAATCGTTATTGTTGGCATTGCTTCTTTTAAAAAGGCAAAGCTCAATTATTTATAGAATGTCACATATTATGCTTCGTTTGAAATCTCTAATTATGGCGCTGATGATTGCCGCGGTTACTTTGACCAGCGCGCCGGCCTATGCGCAGAGCAATAAGAGCCCGGTTATTATTCGTGATACCGAGATTGAAGCCACATTCAGGGGCTGGATGCTGCCGCTGCTTGAAGCCGCATCGAGCGACGAGGATCCGGCCCGCATCGTCAATCTCGGCTCCGTCATGGGCGCCCCGCCGCTTTCGGAAAACGTCTATTCCTACTCCGCTTCCAAGGCGTCAG
>CAKZMN010000308.1 GCA_937128575.1 uncultured Alphaproteobacteria bacterium
CACAAGAAGATTTTGAACAAGCGATTGTGTTAGCAGAAGAGCAATATCAGCAAGACCGTTGGGGATTAGGCGCACAAGCTATTTTAGATAGAGCGCGATATGGTCTGCAACAAATTGTGCGTTAAACGACGTACATCACGATAAACCGAAAACCGCAAACCTGCGGAGGGTAAGCATGGTAACACCAGTTCAAGACAATACAAAACTTGTTACCGTCAATATTGATGGAACAGACTACAGCGTGCCGGAAGGTGGCAACCTCGTCGATATGGCGAAATGGTTTGCTAATAATTTCTCCGGTGGGGCTTCCGGGCAAGATGGCTTTTAATTGCGTTTTAAATAAAGAATCTTCGCCAGAAAAATCAGGCCCACTCGCGACAAGCAATGCGCCGCCATCTTCAACGTACCGTACAATGTTAGAAAAATAATGATCAGGTAAAATACGGTTTAATCGATATCGATCAAAAATTATGAGATCAAAGTCATATAATTTAACTTCAAATAATTCGCGAAAAGGAAACGCGATCAGGGCCAGTTCATTTTGCGGCGTGGCGTCCAATTTTGTAGGTTCGCGTAAAATGGTGAAGTGCACTAAATCGACGCCCGGATCTGAGCTTAATAAATCTCTCCATGTCCTACCGCCGGCGTGTGGCATACCTGAAACAAGCAAAACTTTTAATCGGTCGCGCACACCATTAACAATTAACCCTGCGCGATTATTCGCTGCCGTAATTTCACCATCTATCGTTTGAACGCTAATCTCAAAAATATTTTGCCCAGCATGGTCAACCGGCAAACTCATATCTAATTCTTGATTAACTGGAACTACAAAAACCTCTGGCGGACTACCTGGGCGCTTGATGGTCATGGTCGCATCGCTGCTGTTAATATTGTCCGTATCTTCAATTTTATAACGCAAGGAAATGCTTTGTCCTACAATGCCGTAAGATGGCGTTTCTAACATCACAAGCTGACGGTCTTTTTCATTTTTTCTACCGCTAAGTAATGTATGAATAGGGCCGAATTGTTTGTATGCATCAGGCATGTCAGGTACATCATGAATTTGACCGTCTGTTATAAAGATAACGCCCGCGCGGCGCTTTGGCACAACATCAGAAAATGCCTTTTCAAGCTCAGAAAATAACAATGTTTCATTCGCCAAAATACTTTGATCAGGCGCACTAACAATGCGCAGCTCTAAATCTTTATGCGAACTAAGCGTACTTTTTAAATGCTCTAATGCCTTTAGGCTGACGCTTTCCCGCTGCCCAAATGATTGGCTTGGGCTTTGGTCAACGACAACAACAGCAACATCAGAAATAGCTTCGCGTTGCTCCTGAAGCAAAGAGGGGTTAGCAAGCGTCAGAATAAAAACAGCAAGCGTAAGTAAGCGCAGCGCGGTGCCTTTCCTGTTCTTCCAAAAACTAATTATAAATAACAGCGCGCCAAAAACAGCCGCAGCAATAAGCCAATGCTGCGCGATCAAAGGATCAAAGTAAATATTCATTGAGGTCTGCGCGTTCATCGTCCCAGCCTCTCTAATATATGCGGCACGTGAACTTGGTCGGCTTTGTAATTCCCCGTTAGGGCATACATAACCAAATTAACCCCAAAGCGCTGCGCCATTTCTTGCTGGCGAGATCCACCGCTAAGCATTGATTGGTTGGCGCCATTCATCGCCCACGCGCTTACCCAGTCATTGGAGCCAATAATAATTGAGGATACCCCATCGCGCCCGTTCAAATTATTTTGTTCGACCCACAACGTGCCACCGCTGTAACGCCCGGGGAAATTATCCATCAAATAAAAACATCGCCCTAGCACGTGGTCTTTGGCTATGGGCGTAAGGGGAGGGACGTTAAGCGCTTCAATGGTAGTGCGAAGCGTTCCGGAATTTGCGCCAGATGCTATGCTGCGTCCATTCATGTTTTGATCGCGCGTATCAAACAAAATCGTTCCGCCATGATCCAGGTAATGTTGAATGTTTTTCAATGCTGTTTCAGATAATGGTTTTTGCACATTGCTGATCGGCCAGTAAATTAAGGGGAAGAATGAGAGCTGATCAGTTTCAGCATTGAGACCAGCCACGCCCGCGGGCTGCGCCGATGTTCTTTGCTCAAGCGCGCGCGATAAATTTTCGAGTCCTGCGCGGCTAAGATTATCAAGCGCGGAATCACCTGTTTGAATATAGGCAAGATAAAGTCCGCTCGCATATTTAATGTCATCATTGGCCTGCGCCATGGGGGCGGCGGAAACGACAAATATAAACACAGTCGCAGCGCGCGTGAATAAACGAAAATTACTCATGAAGACAATCATAAGCAGCCAATCAAACATTAAAAGTATAAGCGCACCCAGCAATAGTTTCGGCATCAATGCCTGCTCGTAATCATCACCATATATCTTTTTCACGGCGCCAGAGGGCATGTCATCCATGATCTTCAAGGTACCGACATGGCTGCCGAGATTAAGTGATTTCTGAATGCCGCTCTGTCCATATGTGCCCGGTGGATGCGCTGGTCCAGGGGAGGTTGTTTTGAAATCTGGCGCGGCAATTGGTTTAACCCAGCTCTCTGGTTTTTGTTTTTGCCCATCCCCGCCCAAAACCCAGATGGGGTTAAGCGAACCATCAATTTTAATGTCACTGATTTGACTGCGGCCTGATAAGCTTAAAAGACGTTTCAAAACCTCAACATAGCTGCCCGACAATGCAAAATCAGACCAATCCGCGGACGCCGTTGTGTGGATCATAACCAGCATCCCTTTGCCGCGTGCATTCGCAGTAATAAGAGGGGTGCCATCATCAAGATTGGCCCAAATTTTTGCGCTTTCTTGTTCGCTTATACCTGCGATGGGTTGTGGCAAAATTTGCTGGCGCACAGTGACATCGTCGTGAATATCAATGCCATAAAACGGACTGTCTTTTTCAAAGTTAGTAAGCTTTGGCGAATTATCCCAACTCATGGATCCTTGCGTTGATCGCTTTCCTGCGCGCAGGGGCATAGGCGTTAAAAATCCTGCGCCATTTTGCTCCGCTAATTTTGGCCCCGCAAAGCGCAGCAGCAAGCCACCATCATTCACCCATTGCTCTAATGCGTTTAAAGTCTGCGCAGGCATGGCGGCAATATCGGGCAAGATAATCATGGAAGGGCTGCGCTCTAAAATATCTGCAATATTACCAATTTGAATTTCGCTATAGGGCTCTAAGGCGCGCTTTAAATAATAGATATCTTCAATGAAGGGTTTAATTTCGGCATCATCGCTTGGCCCTGCAATGCCAACGCTGCGCCCACGAAAATTATCATCCAGAATAAATGTGCCGCCCGCACTGGGCTGCCCAGCAATGCGAAATTGCATCACATCTTTACTAAGCGCGGCGGGCATATCAAATGAAACGCGCATGGGCAAACTGCTCTCATCTAAATCAATCTCTTGTTGATCCAAAACTTGTCCTGCGCCTGTTTGCGCCTGAATGGTAATGCGCCGTGCATTTGAAAAAGCCGCAGGCGCATCAAGATTAACGGCCATATCCATGCCGCTTCCTTTTGCGGGGCGAAGCAATAGGGGGAGGCGTTCGGGAGCGGGGGAGAAATAATGAAGCCCGCCATTCTCTTGTAAGTTTTTGATGAGCGCATCCGCGCGGCCTTCTTCCAAGCCATGCCCAAACCAAAAGCTTTTAATTACGCCTTGCTCATTCTGTTTTTCAATAGCGCCAAGCATGGCGTCGTAGCGTGCCGCCCACGGCAATGTTTCTAGGGCTTGAATAATTGAGACCGCCTGCGCCGCGCTTAAAGGGCCTTCTGACAAGACATCCTGTTCGCCCGCTTTCGGGGCGGTGGTTAAAACATATACCTCTCGCTCTGCACGGCTTGCGCGCGCCAATATATCCTCTGCCGCTTGCATTTGTTCGTCCCATGCGTGCGCGCTTGCCCAGCTATTATCAACAATTAAACGCACCGGCGCATCACCGCTCAACTCTTCTGCGGGGTTATATACGGGATGCGAAAGCGCCAAAATAACAAGCGCCGCAATTAATAAGCGAAGTAACAAAATCCACCACGGTGTATGGCTTGGCGTTTTTTGCTGGGACGCGAGACCATTAAGAAACCGCACAGCAGGAAAATTCACAAGACGTGGCGGCGGCGGCATAACGCGCAACAAAAACCAAATCGCAGGCAGGGCGCCCAGCCCCAATAAAACCCACGGATTAAGAAATGCGATATTGCTAAGGGCGCTTATCATTGCGATATCTCCGCCCACAAGGTTCTAAGGGCTTCAGAAATGGAATGATCCGTGGAGTGCAAAACATAATGCCAACCTATCTCCTCGCATAAACCCTCAACGCGTGAAATATGTGATTTGATCCGCTCTTGATATGCGTCTCTAACCGAACCAACATGCTGAATGTTTTCTCGAACTTTCCCGTTCATATCTTCAAACACCACGCGCCCATCATAGGGCAGTGCAAGTTCGGCGGGGTCTAGAACTTGAATAACCAATCCATTTTTATTGCCTCGCGATAAGCCATCAAAGCTGCGTTTGAGATCTTGGTCATCATCTAAGAAATCACCAATTAAAACGAGACTAGAATTTTTTGAAATATCTTTATTCGTTGTAGGTAGTGAAGTTTTCTGCGCACCTAAGCAGAGCTCTTGCGCCATTGCGTTTAGTGATTTTTCCGAACGCCCCGCGTTGCTATGATTTAAGAGTGCCGCGCGCTCTCCCGAACGCACAAATAATAAACCAAGAGCAAGGGTTAAAGTTTTTGCGACCTCCGCCTTGGGCGGCAGATTGCCAGACTTAAAATTCATGCCATCATAGACGCTGCACCACAGGATATTATCCTGCGTGTTTTGCCATTCCTTTTGACGAGCATACACACGCTGCGTTTTTGCACTCTGGCGCCAATCTATATCTTGCGGGCGATCGCCCTGCATATATTCACGGTACTGCCAAAATTTTTCATGACCGCCTGATTTGCGCTGCGCATGTTCACCGGATAAAACACTGTTTACGGCGCGCTCTGCGCTACTGATAAGCTCCTCAATATCCGCCGCCGCGTCCTCGGCGCGGGTTCGAAGAGCTAAAACATGTTTGAGAGCGTTCATCACAATTAAAGATCTTGGGTTAGGTCTTCGATGATGGTCTTAATCGTAACATCGGCAGCGCGCGCTTTGTAGTTCAGCGCCATGCGGTGTTTCAATACAGGTTCGGCAAGTTCAATAACATCATCGATAGAGGGCGCTTCGCGACCATCCAGCAGAGCTTTTGCTCGCACCGCTAGCATTAAGGCCTGCGATGCGCGCGGCCCAGGGGCCCATGTTACGTACTCATTTACAACATCCGGTGCATCGCCGCCGGGGCGGGCGCGCCTGACCAGTTTCAAAATCGTATCAACAACCGCATCACCAATGGGCATGTCACGCACTAGGTTTTGAAGGTCAATAAGCTCAGAGCCTTTGAACACGGCTTTTATTTTTGTTTCATCATTATTAGTGGTCGCGAGTAAAATTTGCCGCTCTGATTTTTCATCCGGATAATCGACATCGATCTGCATCAAAAACCTATCCAGCTGCGCCTCGGGCAGGGGGTATGTGCCCTCTTGCTCAATCGGGTTTTGTGTCGCCAAAACATGGAACGGCTTAGGTAGGTCATGGTTTTCACCACTAATGGAAACTTCGTTTTCTTGCATGGCTTGTAATAGTGCCGATTGCGTGCGCGGGCTGGCGCGGTTAATTTCATCGGCCATCAAGAATTGCGTAAAGACAGGGCCCTTGATAAAGCGAAAGCTGCGTTTGCCCTTCGCATTTTCTTCCAAAACTTCGGAGCCCAAAATATCCGCAGGCATTAAATCCGGCGTACATTGAACGCGGTTTGAATCCAGTCCTAAAACTTTTGCCATCGTTTCAACTAACAAAGTTTTGGCAAGGCCAGGCACACCAATCAAAAGAACATGACCGCCGGAAATAAGCGTGATTAAAGTTTGATCAACCACAGTGTTTTGACCAAAAATAACTTTACCAATTTCGGTTTTTGCCTTCGCAATTTTTGACGAGGCGTCCTGAAAACGTTGTTCAATGTCGGCGGCGGTGTCGCTCACGATGAAAACTCCTTTTTGAATCTGATAAGAATTCATAGTAATGATTTAGATAAAATATGGAACACTAAAACCATGAATGATGAGACTAACCCAGATTTTAAAATTATGCGCGATGGCACGTGGCACCACGATGGCGCGCCCATTAAGCGCGAGGCTTTGGCGAAGCTGTTTTCCGACCGCGCCTTAAGCATAGATGAGCAGGGGCTTTATTGGCTAAAAACCCCCTACGAGAAATACCCTGTAGAGGTAGAAGATGTGCCTTACGTCATTATTGGTTATGACGGCCTGAATTTACGCACCAATATGAATGAAACCATAGAGTTAAACGCGCAGGCGCAATGGGAACTGCGCGGCGGCATTCCCTACATTGAGGTGCGCGCCGGACTTTTTGCACGCATTGGTCGAGCCCCGCTATATAATATGATAGAAGAGTTTGGTGAATTTATAGAAGTTGATGGGCGCAAACTGCCCCTTGGTGAAGTGTAAGAAAATATGGAACCGGTAAGTACAATAGATATTCAGGACTGGATGTCCGCGCCAGAAACGGCGGCGGTGATGAACGCACTTGGCGGATCAGACATGGCGCGCTTTGTCGGTGGCTGCGTTCGTAATGCCTTGCTGGGCAAGGAGGTCGTCGACATAGATATCGCCACGCGCCATAAACCCGAAGAGGTCATGCAGAAGTTAAGAGAGCAAAACATAAAAGTCATTCCAACGGGCATTGATCACGGCACCGTGACCGCCGTCGTGAATAAAAAGCACTTTGAAATTACAACGCTGCGCCATGACGTTGAAACGGACGGGCGTAGAGCCACTGTGGCCTACACCGATGACTGGTTAGAGGACGCAAAGCGCCGGGATTTCACGATGAATACATTACTGGCCGATGATCAGGGCAATATATATGACCCAACGGGCGATGGATTGAACGATCTGCGCGCGCGCCGCGTTGTGTTTGTTGGCGCCCCTGAAAAACGCATCGCCGAAGATTATTTGCGCATTTTGCGCCTATTTCGCTTCCATGTGTTTTATGGGCGAGGGGATATAGACAGTAAAGCTTTAAAAGCCTGCGCCAATGCTGCAGGAAAAATTGAAACACTGTCCAAGGAACGCATCACACAAGAGTTTTTCAAAATATTATCTGCCGATAAACCGCATGAAATTTTAAATGTGATGTTCGAGCATAATGTTTTGAGCCAGCTAAACTTCCAAGATTATGACGCTGAATTAATGGAGCATGCTTGTGAATTTCAAAGCCGCTATAGCTTGGGTTTCATCGCTTCTCGTCTTTTGGTTCTGTGCGCTATGAACGCGTCCAATGTAAAGGCCGCGCAGACCTTCTTGCTTGTCCCCAAGGTGTTTCAAAAAGACATGGTCGCTATTTCAAATGTTTTGTCTCTACCCGATTTGGATAATGACCACGCCGTGAAGGTCGCCATATACAAGTATGGCCGCGTGCCAACCGCGCAGGCGCTTATGATTGAACTGGCGAACGATCGCGTTATGAATGGCTATGCACCAAAGGCTCTGGATATTGTGCAAAACTGGGACATACCCAGTTTCCCAATTTCTGGACAAGACTTGATGGATAAAGGACTAAAGCCCAGCCCCGAATTGGGCGCCGAGCTAGATCGATTAGAATCCGAATGGATTGATTCTGGCTTTAGCAACCCTACTTAACGAAGTGTAGGCGGGATATACTAAATGATTGAGTGTCTTCTTTTAAAGCGGTGGTTCGAAAGACGTTCTCTGTAGATTTTTTATGATCGTCATTCACGGGCCTCAAAAAGAAATTAACAGTGTTTTCACGGCTGTTAAATGTGGCAACTAAGCGACCTGGCTTTTTTAAGCCTGCTAAATTTGATGCTCTAAATGTTTGAAAGTCATTCATTGAAGCTTGTAGGGGGGCTCTATTCTCCACACGAGAAATCATTCCTATACGATTCACATAGAATACATCGTCTCGATTTGCAGCAGCATTTTTGAATAACGCCTGAATAGAAGACGCAGTAGTTGTTTTTTGTAGTGCAAGTTCTGAAATACTGGGTAGAACCTTCTTTAAAGAAGGAACTTCGAAGTGCTTCATAAGCATATCTAGCCTCGTAAATGTTAAAAGTTTAACTATTCTTGAGTGTTTATATATAATTTAGGCATCAAAGGTCAATATTTATAGATTAAGTTATTGATTTTATTCAAGGAAATTTGCCTTATTTTAAGGCCATTTAACTTCCGGTGGCATGGACATCAAAATCGCCTCTGTATTACCGCCCGTTTTCAAACCAAATTGCGTGCCGCGATCATGCAGAAGATTAAACTCAACATAGCGCCCACGCTTAATTAGTTGGTGTTCGCGCTGCTCCGCGTTCCAATCTTTATTCATCGATTTTTCAATCAGGGCGGGGTAGATACTGTTGAATGTTTTTGCAACATCTTGCGTGAATGCAAAATCTTTTTTCCAATCATCATCCATATAATCATAAAAAATACCGCCAATGCCTCTCGGCTCATTGCGATGGGGTAGAAAGAAATATTCATCGCACCAGGCCTTCATCTTCGGATAATCCTTGCCATGCGCCGCGCAGCATTCTTTGAACGCATCGTGAAACGCCGCTGTATCTTGGGCATCTTGATACATAGGTGTTAAATCGGCGCCGCCGCCAAACCAGCCTTTTGACGTCACAATCATGCGCGTATTCATATGCACCGCAGGCACAAGCGGGGATTGCATGTGTGCCACCACGGAAATCCCGCTGGCCCAAAATGCGCCCTTACTTTCAACAGCGCCCGGAATTTTTTCTGCAAATTCAGGGCTAAACACGCCGTGAACCATAGATATGTTGACGCCAACCTTTTCAAAAACGCGCCCGCGCATGATCGACATTTCGCCGCCGCCATTCAAAATGCTGCCGCTTTCATTGGGCTGTCCTGAATTTGGACGCTCCCATGGGCTGCGCTCAAATTTTGCCGCGTGCATATCTAATTTAGGGCCCGCGCTAAGCTCATCTTCAATCAATTGATTTAACGCGCTAGCGGAGCCTAATAAATACTCAAGCTTTTGACGTTCATCTTCTAGCTCAGCTTGCTCACCACGAATTTTAACTTCTTCGAGCTTGGCAAGCTGACGCAAGCGCAGCTCTAAAATAGCTTCAGCCTGATGCTCACTAAGGGCAAAGCGGTTAATCAACTCTTGCTTGGGTTCATCTTTACTGCGAATAATATCGATCACTTCATCGATATTAAGAAAAGCGACCAGCAAACCTTCTAACAGATGCAGCCGGTCCGTTACCTTCTGCAACCGGTACTCTAAGCGCCGTCTTACGGTTGCTTGACGGAAGCGCAGCCACTCAGCCAAGATTTGCACCAAGCCTTTAACCTGCGGTCGACCATCCGTGCCAATCATATTGAGGTTAACGCGATAACTTTTCTCAAGGTCTGTGGTAGCAAACAGGTGCGCCATGATAGTGTCGACATCGACTCGATTGGAACGAGGTACAATCACAAGTCGAGTAGGATTTTCATGGTCAGACTCATCCCGAAGATCAACCACCATAGGGAGTTTTTTAGCCTGCATTTGTGCGGCAATTTGCTCTAGAATTTTAGCACCCGACACCTGATGTGGCAGTGCGGTAACAACCACATCACCCTCTTCCACCTGATAGATCGCCCGCATACGAAGGCTACCTTTGCCTGTCTCGTATAACTTACGAATATCACTCTCTGGGGTGATGATCTCAGCATCCGTTGGATAGTCTGGCGCTTTAACAAACCGCATAAGATCGGTAATACCTGAAGCCGGATGATTCAATAGATGAATCGCCGCTTGGGCTACCTCATTAAGATTATGGGGCGGAATATCCGTTGCCATACCAACGGCGATACCAGTAGAGCCGTTGAGTAAAACATGGGGCACACGGCTCGGCAGTACAGCGGGTTCATTTAGCGTACCGTCAAAATTGGGGAGCCAATCCGCTGTACCATGACCTAATTCTGTGAGTAGTAACTCTGAAAATTTGGACAATTTGGCTTCGGTATAACGCATTGCCGCAAAAGATTTTGGGTCATCAGGGGAGCCCCAGTTACCTTGGCCATCAACCAGTGGATAACGATAGGAGAAAGGCTGCGCCATTAACACCATCGCTTCATAGCAGGCACTATCACCATGGGGGTGAAATTTACCCAATACATCACCCACGGTACGGGCA
>CAKZMN010000309.1 GCA_937128575.1 uncultured Alphaproteobacteria bacterium
GACAAAAGGCAAAGAACCCATCGTGATGGTGAGCAGCCTAGGCGATTCATCCGTGAACATTACTGCCCGCGTATGGACAAGCGTTGATGACTTCTGGGCCGTAAAATGGGACCTAACTAAAGGCATCAAAGAAGCATTAGACAAAGAGGGGGTGGATATACCATTCCCAACACGTACAATCGAATATGCAGACAGCGCCATGGAAGTATTAGCGCCCCAAAAGGCGTCAAAAAAGAAAGCCGCTTAAAGCTGAATAAGTTCGCCGTGCTTTTCGCACCCATCAGAGACAAGCCCGAGATAATCTTCAACAAGATCCTCGGGCTTTTTCATGGCCATTTTTATGTCCCCCGGAAATGCTTCACGAAGCAAAGCTGTATCGGTGGCGCCGGGATATATTAAATTGACCTTCATATTCGTGCGGCGCGTTTCCAAGGCATATGTTTTTGCAAACACGTTAAGCGCAGCCTTACTCGCCATATAACCGCCCCAATAGGCCAGACCATCAACCGCGTATTGACCGGCCGTCGTAAACACCACGCGCCCATTTTCAGAGGCGCGTAATAGCGGATCTAACGTGCGAACCAAGCGTTGATTGGCCATAAAATTAACAAACATAATTTTCTGCCACTCTTTGGGATCAATCTGATGCGCCGGCGTTAAACCGCCTAACATCCCGGCATTACCAACCAATATATCAAGCGCGCCAAATCTCTCTAAAATAGAGGGGCCCAGCAAGTCTATTTTCTCAAGACGCCTTAAATCCATCGGCATCAAAGTGGCCTGCCCGCCGCTTGCACGAATGACGTCATCAACCTCTTCCAAACCGCTTTGTGTGCGTGCAAGCAATATGACATGCGCGCCAGCCGCCGCAAGACCCTTAGCAACCGCCGCGCCAATACCGCGCGACGCGCCCGTCACAAGCGCATATTTTCCTGAAAGATCGACAGTCATGGGAGGGTTCCTTAGATAATGTTTTTTGTTAAAAAACTTAAAACGAAAAAATCAAACCGCGTTAATTTTTTTCTGCTTCGCGCTCTCGCTTCGGTTGGCGATTAATTTATCGAAGTACGTATCATCCACGTCACCTGTCACATAATCCCCATCAAAAACGGAGCAATCAAATTTGCGCGTATCGTCCGGATCATCGCTCGGCAAAGCGGCCTGAATCAAATCTTCAAGATCTTGATAGATAAGACGATCCGCACCTATTTCTTGCTCAACTTCTTTGACGGTTTTGCCATGCGCAATCAATTCTGATTTAACCGGCATATCAATACCATATACATTCGGATAACGGATCGGCGGCGCAGCAGATGCAAAATAAACATTCTTCGCGCCCGCCTGTCGAGCCATATCAATAATCTGCTCACACGTCGTGCCGCGCACAATAGAATCATCAACAAGCAAAACATTCTTGTCTTTAAATTCCAAGTCAATCGCATTGAGCTTTTGACGCACTGATTTCTCGCGCACGCTCTGGCCAGGCATAATAAAAGTCCGACCAATGTAGCGATTTTTAATTAAGCCTTCACGGAATTTGACATCTAACCGATAAGCCAAGACCTGCGCCGACACCCGGCTGGTATCCGGAATGGGCAACCTGGGAGTCTGGTTGGCACTGGCGATTATCCTGGCGTTTGGGTACTTTATATATAAGAAAAATCCACGCCTGCTTTGCTTTGG
>CAKZMN010000310.1 GCA_937128575.1 uncultured Alphaproteobacteria bacterium
ATGGCGTGACGCTAATCGACAGCTATCACTGCTCGCGCTACAACACGAACACCAAGCGCCTTACGACTGAAATGTTTGAGGATGTATTCACCCTCATCACATCAAAGCTTTAAGGATTCACGCCGATTTTTTGCGGGTTTATTTTTTCGCGCTTCAAAATCATTTTATTCACTGCGTTCACATAGGCGCGCGCGGAGGCGACTATCGTGTCGGCGTCTGCGCCCTGTCCGTTTACGGTGCGGCCATTTTCCTCTAGGCGCACCGTTACCTCAGCCTGCGCATCTGTACCGCCGGTGATGGCGTGAACCTGATAAAGCTTCAAATATGCATCTTCATGCGGATAGAGCGCGCGCACCGCTTTGAACACCGCATCAACGGAGCCATTACCCTCCACCTTTGTGGATTTTTCTTCGCCATCAATACTCAAAACCATTTCCGCCGTTTGCGGGCCCTTGGTTCCCGCCACGATTTGCAATGATACAAATTTCACGACTTCGTTATTGCGCAGGGCCTCGTCCTCGACCAATGCGATCAGGTCATCTTCAAAGATTTCCTTTTTCTTATCAGCCAAAATTTTAAAACGCGCGAAGGCTTCTTGCAGGGCGTTATCGCCAAGTTCAAACCCTAGCTCCTCCAGCTTTGTGCGGAAGGCATGGCGGCCTGAATGTTTCGCCATCACCAATTTTGACTCGGTCAGGCCCACAGATTCTGGGGTCATAATTTCGTAGGTTTGTACATTTTTCAAAACGCCATCTTGGTGAATACCACTGGCATGGGCGAATGCATTCGCGCCGACAATCGCTTTATTCGGCTGCACAGAAAACCCTGTAATCGCAGACAGGGTGCGGGATATTTTTGTTATACGCGTCGTGTCGATATTATTTTTATATGGTAGAGCATCAGCGCGCGTGCGCATCGCCATGATTACTTCTTCTAGAGCGGCGTTACCGGCGCGCTCCCCGATGCCATTGATGGTACATTCAATTTGGCGCGCCCCTGCGGCGACACCCGCCAATGAATTTGCCACGGCCAAGCCAAGGTCATTATGACAGTGCGTTGAGATGATCGCCTGATCAATATTGGGCACGCGCTCAAACAGCATGCGGATTTTTGCGCCATATTCCTCCGGCGTGGTGTAGCCAACGGTGTCTGGAATATTGATTGTTGTTGCGCCGGATTTAATCGCGGTTTCAACGGCGCGGCACAGGAAATCATCTTCGGTGCGGCTGGCGTCTTCGGCGGACCATTCCACATCATCGGTGAAACCGCGCGCGAATGTCACGCTTTCATTAACCGCGTCCAGAACCTTTTCCGGTGACATTTGTAATTTGTATTTCATGTGAAGGGGGCTGGTGGATATAAAAGTATGAATGGGCCCGCGACTATCTTGACTGGCGGGTTTAATCGCCTTTCCCGCGGCCTCTATATCGCCCTTAACCGCCCGGGAAAGCCCGCAAACGGTTGCGTTTTTAACGGTCTTGGCAATTTCATTTACCGCCTCAAAATCACCGGGGGAGGCCACGGGAAATCCGGCCTCAATTACATCCACGCCCAATTCATCCAGCAATTTAGCCATGCGCAGCTTCTCTTCCATATTCATGGAACAGCCGGGAGATTGCTCTCCATCACGAAGGGTTGTGTCAAAAATTATGATGCGGTCTTGTTTGGTCATTATATCTGTTCCTTGGGGCGGCAAAAGAGGCAGGGGTTTGGGGCGCGGGGCTTTATTTCAGCGCTCTGGCTTCATCGACCAGCATAACCGGAATGCCATCGCGCACCGGATAGGCGAGCTTGGCCTGTTTGGACATCAGCTCGCTTTTTTTCGCGTCATAGTCAAGCGGCCCCTTGGTCAGGGGGCAGACCAGAATTTCGAGTAATTTTGGGTCAAGTTGTGCGCTCATAAGAATTTTGTACGAGCTTTCAAAGCTA
>CAKZMN010000311.1 GCA_937128575.1 uncultured Alphaproteobacteria bacterium
CGCAATAGGGGCCGCGGCGGGTTGGCTCTAGCTCCTCAATGATTTCCATGGCGCGTATTTTCGGGGCGCCGGTGATTGATCCGCCGGGGAAGCAGGCGCGCAATAGATCAATGGGCTGCGCCAATTTGTGCAGCGCTCCACGCACGGTGGAAACCAAATGATGCACGCGGGCGAAGGTTTCTAGCTTGCATAGTTCTAGCACCTTTACGCTTTCTGGGGTGCAGGTCTTGGACAGGTCGTTGCGCAGCAAATCAACGATCATAATGTTTTCGGCGCGGTCTTTTTCGCTCTCGTTTAAAATCTTTTTATTTTGCGCGTCAATTTTTGGATCATTGCTGCGCGGGGCTGTGCCTTTTATGGGGCGCGTTTCGACGATGCCTTCGCTTGTGTTAAGGAATCTCTCGGGGGAGGCGGAGGCGATTTTTATATCATCCAAATTCATAAAGCCCGCAAAGGGGGCGGGGTTTTTTTCGCGCAAGTTTAAATAGTGAGAAAAGGCGCAAAAATGCTGCGGCAGTTCAGCGTCAAAACGCTGCGATAAATTGGCCTGAAATATGTCACCATCTTTGATGTATTCGATGATGCGTGTGGTGTTTTCTTCGTATGTTTTTTGATCGAAGTTTGCATCCCAAGACAGGGCGGTAAAATCACCAATGCGCGGCGCTTCGTTTAGGGCGTTTATGAAGATGTTTTGTTTTTCGCTCGCGTCATATTGGCTCTTTGCGTGGGTGATGATCCACGCTTTGTCTAGCTGGTGATCAAAGGCCATAACCTGATCATATAGGCCGATGGCCATGTCCAGCATGTCTGGGTTGTCGGCGGCGCTGCTCGGCATTTTTTCTATGCTGCGCCCTAAATCATAACCGAAGAAACCTGCGGCGCCCCCTTGGAAGGGGGGCAAGTTTTCTATGGTTTGTTTGGACAAATTATATGCAGCAATGCGGTCGCGCAAAACGGCGAATGGATCACCTTCATAGGTGGTTTGATCTTGCGCGTTGCTGACGGTTATAACGCCGTTTTTCGCCTCTATGGTTTCAAGGGGCAGGGCGCAAATGAAAGAATAACGCGCATCTGCGTGACTGCGGTCTGCGCTGTCTAGGAATATCGCGTAGGGCAAATGCTGCAGCGCGGAGAAGGCATGCACGGGGTCTGCGTTATCGATATCTAAAATAAAGGCGTTCATATGCCAGAATTTATAAAGATATTGGTGGTCGGATGCAATTAGATTGGCGTGGATTCTGTCGTTGAGGGGCGACGCTTTACCCCAAAGCAAGCCTCGTTCAATCTTTTGGCGGCGCTGAGCATGCGGGTGGTGCTTTGTGTGAACTCCGCCACTAAGCGCGATTGATTGCTGTCTTCAAAAATTTTCAAACTGCATGTTGTGTCGGTTGGCTTGGTATCTATCGGGCTAGCCTCAGCCGCATAAATCAGGGTGTTTACACTTGTTTGTATATTGTTGAACGATTTTGTCGCCAATCCCTTTAGGGATAAGGCAGCCATTTTAAGGGATTCTTTTGAGCCTTCATGCGGCGTGATTTCAAGATTTATTCTGTGATGTTCTTTTAATTTAAATGTCATTTTTACGCAGTGCTTTCAATTTACATGTTTGGTGTGATGGCTTTTAGGTCGTTGTTTTCTTTATATAAACGCGTCCGGCGCCGCGCGACTTTTAGCAAAATATCGTGAACGCGCATTATAAGGTTTGGGGTGGAGCGGCCAGACCCTGTTCCGGAGAAAATTTCTTTTAGTTGTCCATTTGGTCTTATCAGCTCTAATTGATGTCCAAAATCTTCTCTGCAATAGCCTGCGTGTTTTTTGTGTTTTTCTTTTAGCTTAATGAATTCGGGTGTTTCGTTGCGATAGCTGCTGGGCTCTTGATCGTTTTTTGGGTCAGTTGAATAAATATCCAAAAGCTCTTGAATTTCTTGG
>CAKZMN010000312.1 GCA_937128575.1 uncultured Alphaproteobacteria bacterium
ATATTGTAACTAAAGGGTGTAGAAGCGCTGACATCCAAAACAATACGCGTTTTCTCTCCGTGCTGACCAATACGCAGCCCACGCACAGTAGCGCTAGAGCCGCCACTGGCATCCCGGCCAGTTTGATTAGCTACGGGCGCGCGGCTCGGTTTACGCGCGGCAACAGGTGCCTGCGCCATTACAGATGATTGAATGCTAGCCGTACTACGCGGCGCGGGCTTTACAGCCGGAACAGCCGCGCTGGCGCGCGAGGCGGACGCAGCAGGCGCAGTTGGTGTAAAAACCTTCGCGGCCTTGCTGAATATGCTTTTTGATGTGCGCGGTTTTTTCGGCGGCACCACCATATTTTTGGTAGATCTGATATCCGCAGGAGAATTCGCCGTGTACGTGTAGGAATGCGTGGGCGATGTGTCCGACGGATTAACCATGCCGCGCGCGCGCATATGTTGCTCCAATGGGGAAAGCCCCTCCTCTTCTAAAGAAGCATGCTTGGTTATTTTGGCGCTCTTAGATTCGCTCGCCCCATTCACAGCCTTCGGGCGCGGCGACCAGTTACTGTCACGCGTGCCAGACGTGGCGTTACAACCCGCAACAATGAGAACCCCCATCATACAAAGGAAAAATTTAAATCTGAGCTTTGGCATTTTACTCATGAAAAGAGCCTGTAGAATTTTAAAGATAAGCGCGAAAACGCCTGATATTTGACTGTACGAAGGCAAGTAAAAGATGGTCAAGCCACACAGAAAGTCCCGTGACTGATTATCCACATTAGCACAAGAAAACACCGCCTGTTTTTCATAAAATTATAATTTTACTGCTTTTATCCCCCTTAAGCGCGCTATTCCCGCATCTGTTAAAAAAAAATTAACCCTTTCCCGCGCATATTGAGGTGTAAAAACAAAAAAGTAAGAAAAAGAGGGTGTTTATGTTTACAAAAGGCGAGTTACGTCAGAATCTTCTAGGATCATTGGAAATCGCACTATTCATGCGCAAAGGTGTTGGCCGCTTCGCCAGCAGCGCACGCGCCATGAAGAAATCATTCCTGATCCCTGCCCTCGCTTTGCCGCTTACTTTATTAATGGTATTCGCCGCGCATCCACATGCAGACATCTCCGGCGGCACAATGAACATCTTGATCGCAATTTACAGCCTGCGCCTAGTTATTTATCTAGCGGCGTTTTTGGGGCTGGCTTATGTTGTCGCAAAAAAAATGGACAAGCTAAAAAGCTTCTATCAATTTGCAACGGCGAATAACTGGCTAATGCTACCCGCTATCGTTCTAACCATCATCCCGGTTGCGGGCATGACGGCGGGATATTACAGCTGGGCCGATATTCAGCCCCTAATCATCATGACCACATTTTACTCCGCCGCATGTACGGCCTTCATGATCACGCATGTTATGCGCGTGCCTTGGGAACTGGCTGGATTTGCCGCCATCACAGGTCTAGCGATCCACCAAACATCACTGGATATGATTAAATGGGCAGCGGTGAATACGGTTCATCTGATTAGCTAGGTTTATGAACTAAGAGCGCAATCGCAAGCGCAATTAATCCTCGAATTGCTCAAAAAACTTTATATATCTATCTGGCTTAAACGACAGAGCCATATGAGAAAATAAAAGCGATATCCAAATAATGGTTAGCAGCCATTGTGGCACGCCGACAAGCGCGCCAACATAACCCACCCCGCCCAAAATAAACGCCAGCGCCAAAATCAAAAATGTGGATCGCCCAACGGGAATGCCCGCATGCACTAAATGATGGTGAAAATGTCCGCGGTCCGGAGAAAATGGGTGCCGCCCCTCGCGCGCTCTGCGGTAAAACTGTGCGCAGGTATCCATGATCGGCAGCGCCAAAATCCACGCCACACTAATGGGTACAATCACCGGATGCGTGCCTTGCGCCAAACCAATCGACACCCACGCCACCATTAAACCAAGCGCCATAGAGCCCGCATCACCCAAAAATATACTGGCGCGCGCGCGCAACGGATGGCGCATATTATAAAAGAGAAAACCAGCCAAAGCGCCCAGCAGCGGTAAGATTGGAATAAGCGCGCCCACCTGCCCCGCCACCAGACAGGCAATCACCATCCATAGTAAAATTACGAAACTCTTCCCCGCCGCCAAACCGTCCAGGCCGTCCATCAAATTAATCGCATTAATCAGAAGAACCGTCGCAATAACGGAAAACGGGATCGTCATAAACCCCAATTCAAATTCACCAAAGCCAAATAAATCACCAAGATGATGCAGCTGCGCCCCGCCCGGAATAACCACCAAGAACGCCGCAACAAATTGCGCGGTGAATTTTGGCCATGGCGGAATGCCGCGATAATCATCCAGCGCGCCAACAATCAACAAAACCAAAAGCGCCGCAATTAACGGCCAAAACTGTGAAAGCGCCGCCATAAAGTCGTCGCCACCAAACAGCAGCAGCAGGATATAAATACTGAATATAATCAAGCCGCCAATCGGGGGCACAGCATCTTCATGTTCCTTGCGCCCGCCGGGCTGATCAACGAACCCGATCTTGAGCGCGCCGCGGCGCGCAAACGGTATCACCAAAAGCGCGGCGCCAAAGGCCAAAACCAAAGCAATGGTAACAGAGAAGATCATTATGGGTGTCGCCCTTTAATTATGATTGCACATCATAGTAGCGCTCTGGCGATAGACGTTCAATAACATCTTGCGACAATGAAGGCGCTTGCCCCGTGATCATGTCACGCAAAAGATGCGCCGCCGCAATAGAGCTAAGAATTCCATGAGAACCATGCGCCGTTGAAATATATAAATCCTCATGCACCGGCACGCGCCCAACAACCGGAAAATGATCCCGCGACGTTGTCCGCACAGAGGCTCTGTGGCCGCTAACCCGCATCCCTTCCGCCATTTTCGGTACAAACTCAGCAAGGCGCGCAAGATTATCCGCATCATCTTGTTCAATAATTTCACTGTGATCCAGCCAGCGCTGAAAGGTTGCCCCCACCACATGCCCCCCTTGCGGACGCGGGGTGCAATATCCGCCATAACAAAGTGCGGTTTTTAAGTTTGAGGAATAGGGCGTGGCCTCCGTATAGGTAACTTGCCCGCGCACCGCGCGCAAATCCAGCCAGCTCGTTTCATCAAAACTCGCACTGCCCATGGCGCTCGTGATAATCACCGCATCGGCCTCTATATCGCTAAGCGCGTCAACTTTATGATTATAATGAATCTCAATACCTTCCGCATAGGCAGCGCATATTTTACGCGGGGAAACACTGCCGCTTCGGGGGAGGTAAAGCGCATCATACTCAAGTGCAACGCCCGCAACTTCGCTAGCCTCGTTTGCGTTCAAAAGACGCAAATCATCTTCGCCCCAGCCCCAGCTCTTCGCCATTTTATTATAACGAATGGCCCGCTTTTCATCTGTGATTAAATGCAGCGCGCCGCACGGGTTAAAATCAATATCCTCAAGAGAGCTAAATTCCTCAAGCGCCCGCTCAAAGGCATAAATGAAATACTCGGCCTCCGGCGATCGCTCGGCGGCCAGGCGCGGATTATACATCCCTAAATCATTCCCCGACGCCCCGTTAGCCAGCGCATCTGAGGCTTCATAAATCACCGGACGCAAACCGGCGCGGCGCAAAATATGGGCGCAGGCCGTGCCCGCCAAACCCCCACCAATAATCGCTATATCTTTCATATTTTTTGCCCAACCAACATGTGTCTCTTATATCCAAAACCACTTATTCTTTTAACGCCAAATCCCGCCGCTCTCAAACCGCGCTTCACAACGCCGGCGGATGTGAATGTGGCGAAGCTACCATTTATATTGGTCAGGCGCCCCACATTTTCAAACACAATATCGCTCCACATTTCTGGATTGCTGGCGGGTTTAAACCCATCCAAAAACCAACAATCAACGGGAACATCCAAACGCGGCAGATCATCATTCACATCACCAAAAAACAGCCGCAGCATCACGCGTTCAGTTATTTGTACAACATGCGCGCCGGTTAAATCATCAGGATATTTTTGAATAAATACGGGCAGTGTCGTTTTAAATTCTTCTGCCCAAATCGACAAATGCGCTTCTATTTCAGATGCGCTTAAGGGATAAAGCTCAAACGAAATAAACTCCAGCGTCTGATCAGGGGTGGCCGTTTTCTCAAACAAATTCCAAGCTGCCAAAAAATTAAGCCCCGTACCAAAACCGGTTTCCGCAATTGTAAAATGCGACCGCCCTTGCCACGCGCCAGGCAAGTTATTACCATCAAGAAAGATGTAACGCGTCTCCGCCAAACCATCTTTGGCAGAAAAATATACATCATCAATATACAACTCAGCGCTTTGTCCTGGATGCAGGAAGCTCAGCGTACTACGCTCGTAGCGAATACGTGCGCTATCGATTTGTGCTGGTAATAACTGCTCAATATCATGCTTTA
>CAKZMN010000313.1 GCA_937128575.1 uncultured Alphaproteobacteria bacterium
AGTTAGGGAATCGTTTTATCTATGCTCGCGAAAATAAGATGAAAAATACGAATCGTTCAAATAAGCTCACGAATCTGCTCATGATTTTAGACAGAATCGACAGAGAATCGATCAATATGATTCTCTATTTATACGAAAATATTAAAAAATTCGCGTAAAAATCCTTTCATTTAAAGCCCCGCAATAAAAAAATTACAAAAAAATTCGCGGTGGATAAGCTGTGGGCATATTTGTGCGTAATTTAGATTCAAACAAGAATTCCAAACAAGTAGAGAAACAACAATATTTCAACAGATTGCGATAATAATTATCAAAGTTACAAAAACATCAAAAAAGGACTCGACTCCGAAAATAAATCGCGCAATTCTGAAATTGTCTTCAGCAACAAACGCCTTCTTCGGAAGGTCGAAACAAACAAAGACAGCCACCTTGGTAAGTGGCAAGGTTCCTGGTTAAAAATAGCACTTCGGTGTTTTCCAAGGGCTTAAGAGATTAAGAAGTATTTAGGTACAATATCATGATCAAAACCTGTGGTCGCACACATAAAAATGTGAGCAAAGATTATGATTTAGGGGCTTATACGTTTGTACTTAATCTTAAAATGCAGATTTTTCGCGATTTAAAATCTGTGAGTGGTTGATCGCCACGATAAATAAAGTAGATGGGGGTTCATCTACTGATGCTGAGAAAAAGTTACAGAAAAGCTACTGTTAATTTTTCCTTGGATACGATCTGAGCGACAACCTATAGGCTTTACCTAGTAAAGTACTCTATAGGATTATGCTTCCCAAAAAGACCCCGGCGTCTTACCTTTAGGCTCTGCTTAAAGAATGAGGCGCCGGGGTTCTTTTATTTTCGGGCATTATTTCAATAATTTTTCATTACTTAAAAAAAATCACCATGCTATGCTATTGAAGGTAATAATTCTGCGCGATATGATCAGCGGAATAAAAACTATGTGCCTCTATATAACCTTTGTGAAATTATAATATGGCTTTTAAGTTCGAAAAATTAAGCATTCTAATCGTTGAAGACACTGCGCCCATGCAAAAATTGGTGACTTCAGTATTAGAGACCTTGGGCGTAGGCAATATTGTGACTGCAAATGAGGGCGAAGAAGGCTACGAAGTTTTTTGCACGGAAAACCCCGATATTGTAGTGACAGACTGGCACATGGTTCCCGTCAGCGGCATCGATCTAGTCGAAAGAATCCGCACTAGCGAAACCTCTCCCAACAAAACCGTACCCATCATTATGATGACTGGCTACAGCGCCCTCCCCCGCGTTTCACAAGCTAGAGACACAGGAACAACAGAATTTTTAGTCAAACCATTTTCTGCAAACGACTTGGCACGCCGAATAGCTTACGTGATTAACAAGCCGCGCGATTTTATCGACACAGGAAAATACTTTGGCCCAGACCGCCTGCGCCGCGTAATAGAAGATTATTCTGGACCATTCAAAAGAAACAGCGACAATAAATAACGCCTAGACAAACCTTATCGGAGACTACAAAAGAGAAATGACGATCGAAATGACAGAATCTAAAGAACCAAAAGTCATAAAAGCCAATTATATGCTGCAAAACAAAGTTGGCGCAGGCCCGCTTGATAGAAACGCGGTCGATCGATGCCAAGACGTCATGGATAATAATGACGTTGATTTTGCGCCGCTCGGCATGGAGTACCTTAACAAGCTTAAAGAAGCCATCGACAAAACAAAATCTGGTGACCTAACCAAAGACCAAGCTGTTCAAGCCATGACAGAGCCCGTCATGCAGCTAAAAGCCAACGCCGCCACATTCCGTTATACCCTCATTGGAAACCTGGCAAACGTAATGCTGAGCTTCCTTGAAGCCGTAAGTGAAATTGATAAAGTTGTGATTGAAATCGTTGATGCGCATTACAAAACCCTCACCGCAATTGTCATGAAAAAAATGCAGGGTGACGGCGGCGCCGCAGGCAAGCAAATGGAAGAAGAGCTAAAAGCCGCCTGCAAACGCTATTTCACCAGCAAAAATTAAAATTTAAGGCGCTTCACACTTTGAATTTGCGGCAAATCTTCGATTTGCGCAAACAAATCGTCTGGTACTTCCGCGTCCAGAGAAATCAAACACACAGCTGTGCTCTCTCCATCTTTTCGGCCCAACCGGAAGTCAGCAATATTGTGTCCGGATTGACCCAAAATAGTACCAACACCGCCCACAAGACCCGGTGTATCATCATTGCGAATAAACAACATATGATC
>CAKZMN010000314.1 GCA_937128575.1 uncultured Alphaproteobacteria bacterium
GATGGCGATGAGATGACTCGCATTATCTGGGACTTCATTAAGACCCAGTTGATTTTGCCCTATCTTGATGTTGATCTTAAATATTACGATTTATCCATTCAAAACCGGGATGCA
Source organism: uncultured Alphaproteobacteria bacterium (assembly GCA_937128575.1). Taxonomy (GTDB): domain Bacteria; phylum Pseudomonadota; class Alphaproteobacteria; order Micavibrionales; family Micavibrionaceae; genus JAGRKE01. Next base: position 115 of record CAKZMN010000314.1, read on the forward strand.
ACGGATGATCAGGTGACCGTGGATGCGGCCAATGCGATTAAGCAGCATGGGGTTGGCATTAAATGTGCGACCATCACGCCGGACGAGGCGCGCGTTGAGGAATTTGGCCTAAAGAAAATGTGGCGTAGCCCGAACGGTACAATTCGTAACATCCTGAATGGTACGGTTTTTCGTGAGCCGATTGTGACGAAGAATGTCCCTAAATATGTGCCGGGCTGGGAAGAGCCAATTGTTATTGGCCGTCATGCGTTTGGTGATCAATATAAAGCCACCGATATGAAGATACCGGGGCCGGGCAAGCTTACGATGAAGTATGAGCCCGAAGATGGTAGCGCGGCGCAGGAGTGGGAGGTGTTTAATTTCCCCGAGGCCGGCGTTGCGATGGGGATGTATAATCTGGATGCCAGCATTGAAGGCTTTGCGCGCTCTTGCTTCAATTACGCGCTGCAGCGTGGCTATCCGATGTATATGAGTACGAAGAACACCATTTTAAAGCAGTATGATGGGCGCTTTATCGAGATATTTCAAAAAATATATGAAGACGAATTTCAAGCAGAGTTTGAAGCAAAAGAGCTGTGGTATGAGCACCGTTTGATTGATGACATGGTGGCCTTTGCGCTTAAGGGTAAGGGCGGAATTGTATGGGCTTGTAAAAACTATGATGGCGATGTGCAGTCCGATATTGTTGCGCAAGGCTTTGGTTCTCTTGGGCTTATGACTTCTGTGTTGCTGACGCCCGATGGAAATACGGTGGAGGCGGAAGCGGCGCACGGCACTGTTACGCGCCATTATCGTTTGCACCAGCAAGGCAAGCCAACCTCAACTAATCCGATTGCGTCTATTTTTGCGTGGACGCGCGGCATTAAATATCGCGGGCAGTTTGATGAAACGCCTGAGGTGGTTGAATTCGCGGAAACATTAGAGGGCGTTTGTGTTGAAACCGTTGAAGCGGGACACATGACTAAGGATTTGGCGCTGCTTGTGGGCGGGGATCAAAAATTTCTTACAACAGAAGAGTTTCTAGATAAGGTTGTTGAAACCCTGGAAAATCGGATACAGTCCCAATCATGATGAATTTAAAGTCTTTTTTTGCTGTTTTAGTTCTTTTTGCTTTTGCGCCCGTTACTTCGGCGCAGGCTGATTTTGAGGGTTCCTATGTTGGTGACATGGTTAAGTATCGCGCCAAATATGAAGATACCTTCATTCATTTAGCGCGCGATTATAAGCTGGGCTATGTTGAGATGCGGGCGGCTAACCCTAATGTTGATCCATGGCTTCCGGGGGCAGGCACAACGCTTACGCTGCCGACGCGCCATATATTGCCCGATGCGCCGCATGAGGGGATTGTGATTAATTTACCAGAGATGAGGCTTTATGCCTTTATTAATGGCGATGCGCCACCGACAACCTTCCCACTTGGTGTGGGACGAGAGGGGTTGGAGACGCCAGTTGGTTCCACGACGGTTGTTCGCAAAAAAGCAGGCCCAACGTGGCGTCCGACGCCGCGTATGCGGAGTGAAGACCCATTATTGAAGGCTGTTTATCCACCTGGGCCGGATAATCCTTTGGGGACGCATGCTATATATCTTGGCTGGCCGACCTACGCTATTCATGGCACGAACCGCCCCTTTGGTATTGGTCGACGTATTAGCTCCGGCTGCATTCGCATGTATCCTGAAGATATTAGCCGCTTTTTTGAAATGATCCCTGTTGGCACTAAAGTGACCGTTGTTGATCACGCTGTGAAGCTCGCTTGGATTGAAGATAAGCTATATATTGAGGCGCACCCAAGCCTTGAGCATTCTTTGGAAATGGAAGAGACTGCGCGCATTGCTGCGCCAAAGCTCTCTGAAGAAGATATGGAGCGCATTATCAAAATTGCAGGTGAGCACAAAGACAAAATTCGTTGGGCGGCTGTGCGCACAGCCATTCGCGAGCGCAAGGGTTATCCAATTTATATCGCACGCCGCTCTGGTGGTTATGACACCCAAGAAAGTGCTGAGCTTGAGGATTTAGACGAAGCTGATGTTTTGGCAATGGAAGAGGCTGAAATTGAAGCGACAAAAAATGAAGCGCGTGAGGTCTTGGAAGAGATATATGGCACGGAAGATGAGTCTGAAGACTTAGATCAAAAAGCGTCTTATGCAGCGCCAGCGGCTAAGGATTATGAGATGAGAACACTTAATCCGTAAAGCATTGGAATAACAAATGCGGCCCACAAAAACATCAGGCCCGCTTTTCCTTTTAAGAAAAAATAAGACAGACTGAAGAGGGCGCAAATCAGCCATGTAATGGTTGATCCAAAAAATAGCTCCTGTTGTGCCAATGTGATTGCGGTTTGGTCATCAGTGGCGAAAACACCCGTAAATATTCCAACGTAAAAATAAATCGTTGGTACAGAAAAGCCTAAGAAGTTTACCCCTATAAATAGAAGCGCTTTTTTAAGTGGTGTGTTTTGCATTTCCTTATTCCATATTTTGGCTTTAGTAGATTTAAAAAAAGGCCACCCGCGATACGAGTAGCCTTCTTTAAAAATTATTCAGTTCAAATTACTTAGTTTGAACTTCACGGAACACGCGCTCAGTTCTTTGAACTGGAGCAGGTTGTGCACGATCCATTTCGCCCGCTGTGCGGCCAGTTGCGAAGTTAGCGCCTGAATCATATGTTGTTCCTGTTTCACATGCTGAAAGAGCTAGAGCTGTTCCAACGATACATAGTGTTGCTGCAAGTTTGTTCATTTTTTTTCCTCTTTATATTTTAGGTTAAACACTTAAAATTCGTGACTCGCCTACCGCGAGCAAAACCCATTCAATATTTCTTATACACAAGTGAAGGGGCATTGCACACTGTTTTTGCAGAATTTTTTATTTTTTTAGAAATTTTTTCTGCTTCATTATTCTTTTTGATGGGGAAACGCCCAGAAAGTGTTCGTTAGCGCTGATTTTTCTCTACTTGGTCAAAATAGGCGTTTATGCCCTTGCGCAGCGCCCCAGCAAGTTTTTTTCTGTACGCACTTGTATTGAGTTGTTGAGCTTCACTCTTGTTGGACATGAAGCCTGCTTCTACTAAAATCGAAGGTATGTCGGGTGCTTTCAATACGGCAAACCCTGCATGACGATGTGCATTTTGTAGCACTTTAATGCCATTGCCTCGGAAGGCATCGACGACTTTGTTCGCAAAATATTTCCCTTGATTTGTTGTGTCGCGCATCGCGAGATCAACCAAAATATTGGCAACTTCATCATCTTCATGGCTTAAATCAATGCCGGCAATCAGATCTGCGCGGTTTTCGCGCGCGGCCAATTTTGCGGTTTGACCGTCAGAGGCTTTTTCGGACAATGTGTAAAAGGACGCGCCGCGTACATTTGATTTCTCAATTGAATCGGCATGTATTGATACGAACAAGTCTGCATCATGTTTGCGTGCGAAGGCCACGCGGTTTCTTAGCTTTATAAAGACGTCTTTCTCTCGTGTTAATAACACGCGGTATTTTCCTGTGCTTATTAGCTGTTTTTGTAATTCCTTTGCCAGCGCTAACACTACGTGCTTTTCGTAGACCTTATTGGCGCCGACTGCGCCGGGGTCAACGCCGCCATGACCAGGATCAATCACGATCATGGGCTTTATGTTTCTTTGTGGCGCGGTCGTTGCCGCGTTGTTATTGGCCGCGGGATTAACGCGCACCTTTCCTGCTTTGCTGTCATCTACGGACAGGGTGCCTAGAATTTTATTTTTGTTTTTTAAGAATGCAGATGCTGATGTGGGGGCGAAATCGATAACCAACCTATCTGGTTTTCCAGCAGATTTTTGATGCGGCAATAGAAAGGCCGCCTGTAGCGCGATGGGTTGATTGAGGTCAAATACCAAGCGGGAGATTCCGGGTTTTAAATTGCCGTGACGTACGGCTAAAATATTTGAGTTCTTTGGGCGCTCTACACTGCCGGCTTTCCAGTCAAAGCTTGGCAGATCAATGACGAGCCGGTACGGGCTGTCGAGCGCAAAAACTCTAAAGTCTTTATTTTCGCTCAAATCCAGAACCATACGTGTTTTTTCGGAGTGCGCACCAAAGCGCACTTGATCGACGCTGAATGCTTGCGCATCTGTGCTTAGTCCTATTAGGAAGGCTAGCAAGGTCATCAATAAAATGGAAAGCCGCGAGATCATTAACGGGTGTGCTCTAATGTTTGAAGGACGAGAATAGAAATTTAACTCTTATATCTTTTATACATATCACGAATCATTTTGAAAAGATAAATGGCAAATGGGCGAATTTAAGGTGTTTCTGCGCGTGAAGCGATATTTTACTGATCTGTCACACTTTGTTATTGAGCATTTTTGTATAAGCGTGTAGTGTACTGCTTGTATTTACTGTTACGGTTTTAGCGCTTTACTAATAAATTCACAAAGTTCCGCGAACTGTAATAGCAAAATTTTTGATTTAACGAACAAGCGCGCTTCTCACGCGCCGCTTTTCCCTATGTCTTTTTTAAAGAAGGGAAAGCAGGCTGCCGCGCGCTTTTAGGAGATTGCTATGACTAAAAGGATGCTTATTGACGCAACCCATGACGAAGAAACGCGGGTTGCGGTCATTGATGAAAAAAACACCCTCACTGATTTCGATTACGAAAGCCAATTTAGAAAAGCGTTAAAGGGCAGTATTTTCCTGGCCAAAGTAACGCGCGTGGAGCCCTCTTTGCAGGCCGCGTTTGTAAATTATGGCGGTAATCGCCATGGTTTTTTACCGTTTTCTGAAATTCACCCTGATTACTTCCGTATACCTATCGCAGATCGTGAAGCCTTGCTGGCGGAACAAGAAGCGGCGATGGCAGAAGCAGAAGCAGCTGAAGAAGCTGAAGATGCAGAGGCGGCTGAAGCTCTGAAAAACGACGAGAAAAAGTCTAAGAAACCACGTGGCGGAAAATCTAAAAAAGATGATGACGCTAAGGTTGATGATGCAGAGGCAGAGAATTCGGATAGCGAAGAAACTGCTGATGTTGATGCTAAGAACGATAAACCTTCTAAAGAAGCGGACGCTGACAATAGCGCTGATGAAAAAGAAGATGCGTCAGGCAATAGTAAAGAAGACCCCTCCGAAGAAGATGATGTGGACGGTAACAAAGCCGGCGCCGAAGTTGAAGAGGGCGATGATAATAAAGGCGGAGGTCAGAATAAGCGCCGCCGTAATTCACGTGGTCGCCGCGGCGGCGGTAATCGTGGGCATCGCTCGCGCGGGGCGCAAAAGCAGGAAGATAATCCTGAGCGTCGTTTCCGTTACAATTTGCGCCGCAAATATAAAATTCAAGAAGTGATCAAGCGCGGTCAGATCATGCTGATTCAAGTTTCAAAAGAAGAGCGTGGTAATAAAGGTGCGGCTGTTGGCAGTTATCTTTCATTGCCGGGTCGTTACTGTGTTTTGATGCCAAATAGCCCGCGTGCGGGCGGCGTTAGTCGTAAAATTGCAAATTATAAAGATCGCGCGCGCATGCGTGAAATTATGAAAGATTTGCAAGTGCCCAAGGGCATGTCTGTTATTTTGCGCACCGCTGGTGTGGAGCGCACAAAGACAGAGATTAAACGCGATCTAGATTATCTATTGAAGCTTTGGAATAACATCCGTGAATTGACGCTGCAATCAAGTGCGCCGGCACTGGTTTATGAAGAAGCTGATTTGATTAAACGTGCGGTGCGTGATCTTTACACGCGCGACGTTGAGGAAATTATTGTTTCTGGTGATGATGGCTATAAGAACGCCAAGAACTTCATGAAAATGATGATTCCATCACACGCAAAGCGCGTTAAAGAATATAAGAATGTGGAATTGCCCCTGTTCAATAAGTATAAGATTGAGCGCCAGATCGCCGAAATTGGTGAAGTCTCTGTGACGTTGCCCTCTGGTGGTTATTTGGTGATTAACCCAACGGAAGCTTTGGTTTCTATTGATGTTAACTCCGGTAAATCCACGAAGGAGCGCCATATTGAAGAGACGGCTCTTCGGACGAACCTAGAAGCCGCAGAGGAAGTAGCGCGTCAGTTGCGCTTGCGTGATTTGGGCGGCCTTGTGGTTATTGACTTTATTGATATGGAAGATCGCCGCAACAACGGTAAGGTTGAGCGCAAGATGCGTGACGCCCTGTCGGGTGATCGTGCGCGCGTTCAAAATGGTCGTATATCCTCATTTGGTTTGATGGAATTATCACGCCAGCGCTTGAACCCAAGCCTTACTGAATCTCAGTTTGAGATTTGTACGAATTGTGCCGGTACAGGTAGTATCCGCACCGCCGACGCTAGTTCGATTATGGTGCTTCGCGCTATTGAAGATGAGGGCATTAAGGCCCGCGCCGCGCAATTGATTGTGCATGTTTCCAATGCCGTTGCTGTTTATATATTGAATAATAAACGTAATAATTTGGCGACGCTTGAAAAGCGTTACAATTTTGAAATTTTAATCCGCGTTGATGAAACGGTTGGGGCGTCTAGCTTCCGCGTTGAGGTTTCTAAGCCGCTTAATAAGTCTGGCAAAGCTGATGACGATAGCGGTGAGAGCAATAATTCTCATTCCCATGATAAAAATGATGATGAGCGCCCAACGCGCAGTCGTCGTCGTGGTCGTCGTGGCGGTCGTCGTCGTGGTAATCGTGGTGGTGACAATGATCAGCAAAATTCTGAAAATCAGAACGCATCTGACAATCAGGGTTCTGAACAGGAGGCTGCTCAGGTGAAGGACAATTCAGATTCTGATAAAGCTGTGTCTGAAAAGCCAAAGCGCACAACGCGTAAGCCAAAAGAAGACAAGGTAGAGACTGAAGCTAAGGCTGATACCAAGCCCGCTAAAGACGATTCCAAAGCAGACGAAAAGTCGGCAGATAAGAAACCTGCTGCGCGCGGTCGTAAGCCGAAGGCGGCAGATGACAAGCCAAAGAAGGCCGATGAAAAGAAAGAGACTGCGGCTAAGGATAAAAAGCCTGCCGCATCTAAGGCCAAGGCCGTTGAAAAAAAAGCGAAGCCACCATCTAATGATGACAAGCCAAAGAAAAAGCCAGAGCCAAAGGAATATGAGACGGTGAACAAAGCGCCAGAGAAGAAAAAAAAAGGTTGGTGGAACCGCCTTGGCGGTGAATAGTTAGCGCTATTTTTCTGAATAGATATTTAATAAACGCCCTGCCTTATGCGGGGCGTTTTTTTTATGCGCTGGTTTTTAGGCGGGTTATCGTGCGAGCAATACGTAATAGAAATAGACCTTGTCTGAATCGTTTGCATCAACGAAGCATCCGGCTGTTTCCCCGTCTAGCTCCAGACCGGGATCGGCGTCCAAAATATCTAGGGAGTTTGGAAAGCTGCCCGTGAATTCGGTCGTTACGATGCCTGTGGTTTCAATAGGCAGCGTGCCGGAGACGCCAACATCGAGC
>CAKZMN010000315.1 GCA_937128575.1 uncultured Alphaproteobacteria bacterium
TTCGCATAAGTAGTTTCAGAATAGTGTACACAGCTAAAATAAATGGAAGATGTACTAAAGTATCACTCATATAAGTGTTTGCTTGAAACCAAAGTACCGCAGGGTTAAAAAGATAAACAACAAAAACGCGCAAGGTGAATTTTACATCACTGATCTGCCTGAAATTGCGGCGCGCGATAATATTGTGACCAAGGTTCACGTTACAAAAAACGAAGCCGAGATCATGGGCTGTAACTCCCGCGCTGACCTCGCCGTTATCGAGGCCGCGGCGCAAGATCGCTTGCGCGCGGGCATCATGTCTGGCGGCGTAACCATGCGCGATCCCTCCACGGTTTATCTGTCCCATGACACCAAAATCGCGCCCGATGTTATCATTGAGCCTAGTGTCGTGTTTGGCCTCGGCGTTGAAATTGCGGCGGGTTCATACATCAAGGCTTTCTCTTATTTCGAAGATTCAAAAATCGGCAAAAACGCCACCATCGGCCCCTTCACCCGCCTGCGTCCCGGCGCGGATGTGGGCGAAGAAGCGCGGGTTGGAAACTTCGTGGAAATCAAAAAAGCCACCATCGGCAAGCGCAGCAAAATAGGACACCTCGCTTATGTCGGTGATTGTAAAATGGGGGAGGATGTGAATTTCTCCGCGGGCGCAATCACGGTCAATTACGATGGCTACGACAAACATAAAACCACAATTGAGGACGGCGTCATGGTCGGCTCTAATGTAAATTTGGTGGCGCCCTTAACTATCAAAAAGGGCGCATTCGTCGCCGCCGGATCAACCATCAGCGATAACGTCCCCGCAGATGCCCTATCGATCACGCGCGACGAACATAAAATTCGCAAAAATTGGGCCAAAGAATACCGTAAACGCAAAACGAAAAAATCATAAGTCATTTTCTCGTGAGTCTTTTCTGCAAATCTCCGCGCGGCGCTTGATATTGGGCGGTGCGGCGTCATAATAAATCACATGAAATTCATCGTATCCCTCACTGTCCTATCTCTCCTCACCTTCCCAGCCATGGCCTGTGATGGATTTAAAAACAGCATCAGCGCCCTAGAGCGTGCGGTTGGCATTGAAAGCATGAACACAGGCGGCGCTAGCGACACCCGCGAAGTTTCCTTTCAGGGGCAAACGCTCAGCTTCATCACGCGTACACGTACAGACGCTCTCAGCCCCGTAAATCTAGGTATTTACCAACTAAAAGATGGCCAGTGGCATCTGATTAAAAGCGTTGCAACGCCGCCTTCCAGCCAAATCACCTATCAACAATCGGCAGAGGCCATCACCTTTTATCCCCGCGACAGCCGCAATCCCCTGCTGAACGTCACCGCGCAAGACCTGATTTAGCCGCTAAATCTGAAACAATCTGTAACAGCTTTTTATTTTGTATTTATGCCGCTGGTTGCTAATCTCCTGACATTGAAATTATAGGAACAAAAACATGTGCGGAATTATAGGTATATTGGGCGAAGAAGATGCGGCTCCACGTTTGGTGGAGGGCCTCCGCCGCCTTGAATATCGCGGCTATGATAGCGCCGGAATTGCCACCCTTGATGGCGGTGCAATCACCCGCTGCCGCGCCAAGGGAAAGCTGATTAATCTCGAAGAAAAACTGGCGGGCGCACCCATTGCGGGCAGCGTCGGCATTGGCCACACGCGCTGGGCAACGCATGGCGGCCCCACGGAAGATAACGCTCACCCCCACGCCACCGACAAAGTCGCCGTGGTGCATAACGGCATCATTGAAAACTACGCGGCTCTTAAGGCAGAAATGGAAAGCCATCAATATCGCTTTGAGACCGAAACAGATACTGAAGTTGTCGCGCATTTGGTCACCCATTATTTAACCCAAGGTATGAGCCCACAAGAAGCCGCCGATAAAACTATCGATCGCCTAGAAGGCGCCTACGCCATCGTGATGATTTTCACGGGCGAGCATGATTTGATGATTGGCGTTCGCCAAGGCACGCCGCTGGCGGTTGGTTATGGCGAGGGCGAGATGTTTATGGCGTCTGATTCCTACGCGCTTGCGCCCCTCACCAAACGCATTTGCTTTCTCGAAGATGGTGACCGCGTCACCATGACGCGCGGCGGCGTACGTATATACAGCAACGACAATGAAACGCTACAGCGTGAAGTCCGCATCACGGAGCAAAGCCTCGAAGCCATGGGGAAGGGTGAATATGATCACTTCATGCTCAAAGAAATCTATGAGCAGCCCTCCGTTATTGGTCAAACGCTCAGTACATTCGTGCAGCCCGAAACGGGCCGTATTAATATTC
>CAKZMN010000316.1 GCA_937128575.1 uncultured Alphaproteobacteria bacterium
TCTTTATCCCAACGCTCCGCCCATGGGATTTATATGATCCATCACGCAAGCACTCCGTAAAGCTATATGTACGCCGGGTATTTATCTCTGATGACCTAACTGAGCTTATGTATCCATGGCTGCGCTTTGTACGCGGCGTTATCGACAGTGAAGATTTACCGCTGAATATCAGTCGTGAAAACCTGCAATATAATCCGATTTTGGGAAAAATACGCTCCAGCGTCGCCAACCGCGTGCTGAACGATATCGACAAACTCTCCCGCGAGGACGAGCCCGCCTTCATCGCCTTTTGGGGACAATTCGGCGCGGCCCTTAAAGAAGGGCTATATGATGGCGTAGAGCACCGTGAAAAACTGTTTAAGGTTTGCCGCTTCTTCTCCAGCCACGATAACGGCGACAAATATGTCAGCATGGATCAATATGTCGAGCGCATGAAGGACGGCCAAGACGAAATTTACTACATCACGGGCGAAGATATCGACACCCTAAAGAGCTCTCCACAGCTAGAAGGTTTTAGATCTAGAGGCCTAGAAGTTCTGTTCTTCACTGACACAATTGATGATTTCTGGCTGCAACAGGTTTCAGACTTTAAAGGCCACAAATTCAAATCAATAACCAAGGGTGATATCAAGCTAGACGGCGATGACGGCGAAGATGAAATCGAAGAAAATGATGAAAAAACAGATAGTTTCGTCGCCGGGCTAGAAGATATTCTTAAAGATGAAATCGAAAGCGTTCGCTTCTCCAAACGTCTAACGGATTCGCCCGTATGTTTAATCGCACCCGAAAGCGGCATCGATATGAACATGGAGCGCGTTTTGAAAGTGCACCAAAAATATGCTGGCGAAACAAAGCCCGTATTAGAGATCAATAAAGACCACGCCCTGATTAAAAAACTAGGCGATATTACAGATCAATCATCCGAAGAATTTTCCGATGCCGCGTGGCTTCTGTTTGATCAGGCGCGCATTATTCAGGGGCAACCGGTGAAGGACCTTACGGCCTTTACGCGCCGCATGAATGCATTTTTGGAAAAAGGTTTGAAATAGTACATCTCACCCTAAGGTAGGCAAACGCCTGTATTATTACCGCCTAAGCGGAACGGCACATAGTGACAGCCCGGGGCGCTACATATCATATCAGGGAACCAACCTGACTTATCCTCAAAG
>CAKZMN010000317.1 GCA_937128575.1 uncultured Alphaproteobacteria bacterium
ATGAAGCGGCGGTGGCGGGCGGCATTCCAATTATTAAGGCCGCGCGCGAGGGGTTGGCGGCCAACCGCGTTAGTGCGATTTACGGCATTTTGAACGGCACATCCAATTACATTTTGACGCAGATGCGCGAGAGCGGTCGTGATTTCGAAGATGTTTTGAAAGATGCGCAGGATTTGGGTTATGCCGAGGCAGACCCCAGTTTTGATATTGATGGCGTGGATGCGGGGCATAAGATTTGTATTTTGGCGTCCATTGCCTTTGGCGTAAAGCCGCGTTTTGATCGCGTGCGTATGCAGGGCATTCGTCACATCACCAGCACCGACATTAATTTCGCGGGTGAGTTTGGATATAAGATTAAACTTCTAGGCATTGCCAAGGATCGTGATGGGGAGATTAATATCTCCGTTGAGCCATGCCTTGTCCCCGCCAGCAGTCCGCTTGGCGCGATTGAAGATGTATATAACGCCGTATTCGTAGAGGGCGACTTTGTTGATACGCCGCTTCTGACGGGGCGCGGCGCGGGCGCGGGGCCAACGGCCTCTGCTGTTGTGGCGGATATTCTTGATTTGGCGCGCGGCTTAAATGTGCCGACCTTTGGCGTTCCGGCAAGCGCGCTTAGTGAGCCAAAATTCACCGATCCTGACAAAATTGCGGTGCGTTATTATTTGCGTTTAAATGTACTGGATCAGGCGGGGGTTATCGCTGAAGTGTCTTCAATTTTGCGCGATCATAATGTCTCGATTGAAAGCATGGCGCAGCACGGGCGCGATCCGGGACAGCCCGTTGCCGTGGTGCTGACCACGCATGACGTAGAGCACGGAAAAATTACAAAGGCGTGTGATTTGATTGAAAAATTAGAGTTCTGCGTTGAAAAACCATGCCTGATGCGCGTGGAAGATGAATTATAGCCCTTGTTCTTATAATCTGAAAATCATAGGATGCGCGCATGACACAGCAATTGGATGTAAAAAATATGGTTGATACAAAAGCATTAATGGATCGTAATTTGGCGCTTGAGCTTGTGCGCGTAACCGAGGCCGCGGCATTGGCGGCGTCTAATTGGGTTGGGCGCGGCGACAAGGAAGCGGCAGACGCGGCGGCCGTGGCGGCGATGCGCGAGACGTTCGGCACGCTTCATATGCAAGGCCGCGTTGTTATTGGTGAAGGAGAGCGCGATGAGGCGCCCATGCTTTATATTGGTGAAGAAGTTGGTGATGGCCAAGGGCCAAAGATCGATATCGCGCTTGACCCATTAGAGGGCACAACGCCGACGGCGAAGGGCGGGAATAACTCGCTTGCGGTTGTGGCGCTGACGGATGAAGGCGGTTTTTTGAACGCGCCTGATACCTACATGCAGAAAATTGCGGTAGGGCCGGGCGTTGATCCCAGTATTTTAGATTTAGATGCGCCAATTGGCGATGTGATTAAGAAGCTAGCCAAGGAAAAGGGCGGGCGCATTGAAGATCTTACGATTTGTGTTCTTGATCGTCCGCGTCATCAAGACATTATTGATGGTGCGCGCGCGATTGGCGCCCGTATTAATTTGATCCAAGATGGTGATGTTAGTGCGGTTATCGCAACGACCGAAGCTGACACAGGCATTGATCTTTATGTTGGTACAGGCGGCGCGCCCGAGGGCGTTTTGGCCGCGGCGGCGCTTCAATGTACGGGCGGCGCGATGCTTGGTCGTTTGGTGTTCCGTAATGATGACGAGAAGGCGCGCGCCGAAAAATGGGGCATTACCGATCTTGATATGATTTACAAAACCGGTGATTTGGCCAAGGGCGATAATGTTATGTTCGCCGCCACTGGCGTTACTGATGGCAGCATGCTGCGCGGGGTTCGCCGTTTTGCGGGCGGCGCGAAGACGAGCTCTCTCGTTATGCGATCGAAGTCTGGTACAATCCGTAGGGTTGAGGCTGAGCATAATTTCGAACGTAAAACATGGCTTAAATCTATCTAGCCTTGCTGGTACTTCTGGCTATGACGTTGTAGTTTACCTACATGTCTGATTCTAAATGCATGATTGAGAAATCTTTGAACCAAGCGCGTTGGGTTATGCCTGATGTTGATTTGGATGAAGTTGCGCGCGTGGCGCGGGCCCATGATTTGCCGGAGGCCGCGGCGCGGATGCTTTGTGCGCGCGGCATTGCGCAGGATGATATTCCCAGTTTTTTAAAGCCCACATTGAAGGATGATTTTCCTGATCCGCTTTCTCTGCAGGGGATGGACGCGGCGTCAGATTATTTGGCGGCCGCGGTTCAGGATGAGAGATCCATCGCGATTTTTGGTGATTTTGATGTTGATGGGGCGACCTCTTCGGCGCTGCTTTACCGGACGCTTAAGCATGTGGGCGTTGAGGCGCAGATTTATATCCCAGAGCGTTTGACCGAAGGGTACGGCCCGAACGAGGCGGCGTTTCAGGAATTGCGCGATGGCGGCGTGGAGATTGTTATCTTGCTGGATTGCGGCACGACCTCTTTTGATACGGTGGCGGCGGGGCGCGCTATGGGTTTAGAGATTGTGATTGTGGATCATCATGAGGCAGAAGATAAATTGCCGGACGCCAATCACATTATTAATCCGAAACGCAAAGACGATACATCTGGCCTTGATATGCTGGCGGCGGTTGGGGTGACTTTTATGTTGTGCGTCGCGCTGAATGCGAAGTTGCGTGATGGTGGGTTTTTTAAGCGCGTGAATATAGCGCCAGTGCCGCTTAAAAGCTGGCTAGATATTGTGGCGCTTGGCACGGTGTGTGACATGGTGCCGCTTTTGGGGCTGAACCGTTTATTGGTGAAGCAGGGTTTTGAGCAGAGCAAGATGAGCAACAATGCGGGATTAAAGGCGTTGATGGAAGTGGCGGGTATAGAGCCGCCCATGAGCGCCTATGCGTGCGGATTTGTTTTGGGTCCGCGGATTAATGCGGGCTCGCGGGTTGGGAAATCTGATCTTGGGGCGCGACTATTATCCACGGATGTGGAGGAGGGCGCGCGCAATATTGCGTGGACGCTTAATGATTGTAACGACAAGCGCAAAGCGATGCAGAGCGAGATGGAACGCGCGGCGATTGACCAAGTAGAGGCCAAGGGTCTGGATGCGCATCCGGTGATTATTGTTGATGCGCAGGACGGGCATTCGGGGCTTAGTGGTTTGGTCGCGGGGCGTTTGAAGGATAAATATAAAAAGCCGGCCTGCGTTGTGACCTATGTTGAAGCGCCAGGCGGTACGCGCGAGGGGCGCGGTTCGGGGCGCAGTATTGCTGGCGTTCATATTGCCAAGTCCTTTATTGATGCGCGTAATGACGGGCTGCTGCTTAAGGGCGGTGGTCATGCGATGGCAGGAGGATTCACGATTGATCCCGCGCGCCTTGATGAATTTCGCAGTTTCATGGTGGATCATGTGAGCCGCCAATTGGGCTCAACTGAGGTTAATATTGAAACGAGCATTGATGGGGCGCTAACCGTGCAGGGGGCGCAGCCTGCGCTTGTGAAGATGCTGATTGAATATGTTGGCCCGTTCGGGCAGGAGCATCCGGAGCCGTTATTTATGCTGAATAATGTGCGGGTTATATCCGCTGATGTGGTGGGTGATAGCCATATCCGCGCGATGGTGACGGATTGGGAAGGCGGCCCGCGCATGAAGGCGATGGCGTTTCGCGCGCTTGGTACGCCGCTTGGTGATGCACTGCTGAAGCAAACAAAGGAGCCGTTCCATCTGGCCGGGCATTTGAAGATTGATAATTGGACCGGACAAGAGAAGGTTGAATTACACATTCGCGATGGCGCTTTTGTAACCCCTGCACAACTATCTGAATCCGCTTAGCTTTTTACGTTTTCTTCAGTTCGTTCTTCAAAAAACAGGGGGTGGGGGGGGGCTGCCTCTGCCGCTCGGGCGTAATTGTGGTGCAATGCCATGCTTAAAATAGCAATTTTTTCCTAAAATGACAATGTGTATATTTTATGCGTTAAATTAGCCGTGAGCATGCTCTGCGTGTAGATCTGTGCCGGGGTCTAGAAAATTGAATTCACCATGATCCATTAAACCAGCCCAGTCAAAAGCCGGTATGTTAAAAACTTCTCCAAGATGTGCGCCAGCATCAACTACAAGTGCGTGGATGCCTGTCAAACCAGTAAAAGATGCGATTACTAAATCGGCGGCAACCATAAATGCGGCGGTTAGTCCTGCTTTTTTTAAAAAACTCATATCTACAAATCGCTGCTGTTATATATTAGGGCCATGAGCGTGTCCTATGTATTCACCAAGGCCAAGAGTGCCAAAAACAGTGATATCTCCAATTAGAGCGCTGGCGGCCACCCAGAAATAGTCGGATAGTGTTTTTGGCATGATATCCATTGCTTGTTGTCCCTTTTACTCTTGCTGTTTCAATAAACGACATTAAGGGGCGTTATATTGTAACACCCAAACTGTTGTGATGTTATAATATAACGTTTGTTTTTATGCAATAGGTAAAGTGTAAGTTTTTTGTGACTGCAGATTTAACGCATGGCTTAGCCAATTCAGTGCTTTGTGAGTATCTAAAAAGTTATAGCTGGCAGCTTGAACAAAGCCCATGAATTTCAATCACTTTGGTGCTTATCTTAAAGCCATCTTTCGCGGTTTGTTCGGCGATGAAATCATCAATGGCGTGGCTATGTAGCTCCTCTACCTTTTCACATTTATCACAGATCAAATATTGCGAATCCTTGTGTGCGCAGTGGTTTTCCACGCACGGGGCGTAGGCGTTTAGGCTTTCGATGCGGTGGGCGAGCCCTTGTGCGACCAAAAAATCGAGCGCGCGATAGACGGTCATGGGTTTTACGTTGCCCATGGCCTCCACGATGTCATAAGCCTTGGCGGTTGTGGCGTCGAATTCCAGAAGGGCGGCCATAACGCTCTGGCGGGCATCGGTGAAGCGCTCCCCCTTTGCGGTGAGTTTTTCTTCAATGGCGGCTATGGTCTCTTTTGTTTTTGCTTGCATAAATGAGCCAGTTGTTATTATGTAACGGCAATATAGACCAATGAGCCGATAGATGCAAAAACTTCAAAAGGGTATATATGCCGCGATTGTGGCAAGCGAAGCCAGTCACGTATTTTGTTGCGTGCTGCCGACGGTGTTTAGCGCGCTTAGCGTTCTTGCCGGGCTAGGTATGATTTCCGCGATGCCGGGCTGGATGGTGGAAATTCACGAGCTGCTTCATGGCTGGGAAGTGCCGATGATTATAGTATCGGCGATTGTTCTTATGCTGGGTTGGAGCCTTCATTGGTACAGCAAGAAAATCGATTGCCACGATCATGGTTGTGGTCACGGGCCATGCGACACCAAAAAAGATCGCGCACATTTAATTTTAAAAATCGCGACCGCTTTGTTTTTGGTGAATGTGTTGGTCTATGTGGTTTTGCACCGCGGTATGGATAATGCCGCAGCCGTTGATCATGCGGCGCACGCAGAAGAAGTTCACGAGCATTAATCTTTAATCACCAATCCATCTTTTTCTACTACCCTATAAAAACAGCTTTCGCGACCGGTGTGGCAGGCGATGTCTTCGCCGTTTATCTCAGCCTCAATCAATATGCAGTCTTGGTCGCAATCGGTGCGCATTTCGATGACTTTTTGAGTGTGACCGCTTGTTGCGCCTTTGTGCCACAGCTCTTTTCTTGATCGTGAATAGTAGTGCATCTCTCTTGTTTCTAATGTTTTGCGCAATGCCTCCTCATTCATGAAAGCCATCATCAGAGGTTTGCCGTCGCTCACGTCGGTCACAAAGGCTGGCATCAGTCCGCTTTCGCCGAAACGAAGCGCAGCCGGAGCAGTTGGTAGGTCAGGGGAAGGTGTCATGACAGCAGTCGGCTAGGCTTCGCCGCGATTGACCTGAGTGATAAAATTCAACTGTTCCTGT
>CAKZMN010000318.1 GCA_937128575.1 uncultured Alphaproteobacteria bacterium
GAATCCAACATCACAACATCCCAAGTAATCGCACTGATGGGACGCATGAATGATGCAGATCTAAACTTCACTAAATCGGTGATGCTGCACACCTTCGATGGGCAGCCCGGCTTTACGGTCGCCCAAGGGGAGTAAGGCTTAACAGCCTTCTCTTCTTTTAGTTTTTTGTGTTTTGTAAGTCTCTGCGCGCGCGTCGTATATCACCGCGAGTGATCTTTTTGTTGGTTTTAAGTTTTTCTTTGATGTGATCTTGGTCACGTATAAACGCCCACGCGCTCATCAGATCCGTGAATTGCGAAAACAACGTTTCATTTTTACGCTTATTCTGCACCGCGGTAATATAAGCGCCAGCCCAATACTTATAACGCATCATCATGGGCGCTAAGGTTTCAATCAACAGCGCTTCATCAACTAGATCGTTTTTTACATAGACAGATATATTCTCGAAAAAATTCAGGATTTTGTTAAGTTTCAAATTATTCTGCTTGGCTTTCGCAGCGCTGAGCTTTTTGTCCCAAATGTCATTTTTTGACTCAAAACTTAGAATTAAATCAGAATTCAGAACTTGCATAATTAAGTCTTTGGTATGTTCAGATTTGTTTGTGCTGCGGTGAAGCAAGATTTGCCAATATGCGACAAGGGCGGCGATAATAAGAACGAGCAATTCTAAAAGATCAACGACTGTAATGCCTTCAAGCATTTCAGATGGAATATCTTCTATCAAGGCTTCGAATCTAGTCACGATTGTGCCGCTTTAATGGTGTTTTTTAATAAGCACGCAATGGTCATCGGGCCAACGCCGCCGGGAACGGGGGTTATTGCGCCTGCCACATCTATGGCTTCGGCGTAATCTACATCACCGCACAACTTGCCATCATCCTGGCGGTTAATGCCGACATCAATCACAATCGCGCCGGGTTTTATCCAATCACCCTTAACCATTTTCGGGCGGCCAACGGCGGCAACCAAAATGTCCGCGCTCCGGCAAATTTCTTCTAAATTCTGTGTGCGTGAATGCGCTGTTGTTACCGTACAGTTTTCCGCAAGCAAAAGCTGCGCCATAGGCTTACCAAATAAAAGGGAACGCCCGATCACCACAGCGTGCTTGCCGCTTAAATCTTGCTCAACACTTTTAATCAGCATCATGGAGCCTTGCGGCGTGCAAGGCACAAGCCCGCTATCATCCGCTGCAACCAATTTCCCGATATTAATATACCCCAGCCCATCAACATCTTTCGCCGGATCAATCATTTGGATGAGTGCATCACTATCTAAATGATCCGGTACAGGCAGCTGTAGCAAAATGCCGTGAATATTTGGGTTGTCATTAAAGGCTTGAATTTCTGCCGCCACTTCTGCTTGCAATGCCTTTTCCGGCATGCGCGCTTCAAAGCTTTCTATGCCAACATTCGCGCAGGCCTTAATTTTGTTTCGCACATAAACATGCGAGGCAGGATCATCACCCACCAAAATAACAGCAAGCCCCGGCGCTGCGTCCGTTGATGCAACTTCGCTCTTTAAAGCCTCGCGAAGGTCTGCGGCAATGTCTTTGCCTTTTATGATGTGCGCCTGTGTCATTATATAGATTCAGCTCTGTCTGGTTATTAGATGATCATCTGAATAAACAGATTGCTGATAAAGGACAAGCCCAAGATCACAATAATTGGCGTGATATCAATGCCGCCAATGGGGGGCACATATTTTTGAATGGGTTTGTAAACCGGATCTGTCACTTTTTTTAGCAGCGCAATCAAATTCTGTGCTTTTTTATTGTTAACATTAATAACATCAAAAGCGATCAGCCAGCTAAGGGCGACTTGAATGATAATGATCGCAATAAAAATATCGACGGCAGTCTTGATAAGAAAGGCAACGGCAAACATATGATTTCTCGCTCTTTTATATTTCTTTACTGTCTCTGGTATAATATAAAACGTGCCTTCTAAGCAAAGGCTTAGTAAATTAATTTAAGCATTAAGCGGGGAATATTTATTGTTTGGTTTTGATCCTTTAATCATTGGTTCTTTGGCGGTATTGGCTGGCGGCGCGCCAAGCTGTGAAATGCCCAAGGGCACAGAGATAAACGTCACTCCCAAAACCCTGAAGGTCAAATATGACTACACCCAGAGCCTTGAAAACATTCAAAAGGTAAAAAGTGACACTATCGACCCCCATGGCTTTGGCGGGTACAGCATAACGCAAGGCTATATGCGCGGTGGCATAAAGCTCGCGCCGCAAGTGAAGTTAAAATACATCACGTATGAACGTCAGGGGTTGGCCTGTATCTGGTATGACAGTATCGATGTCACGCTAGAGATTGACCCCACAATCGTTATCGCGCGCGAAGTTCACCAGGATCGCTGTATGCATGGGGCCGTTTTAGAGCATGAAATGAAGCACGTGAAGGTGGACCGCAAAATCGTCAATAAATATGCGAGCCTAATGGGTAAAAAGCTCTATGAAGGCCTAAGCGAGCGCGGCTTCAAAAGCGGCCTAATCCGCGCCAGCGGTACCCAAGAGGTGATGAAGCGCATGCAGGAAACCGTTTATGAAATTGTAAAACACGAGTATCGTAAGCTAGAGCTAGAGCGCATAGATCTGCAGCGCGCCATAGACAGTAAGGGTGAATATGACCGCGTTAGTGCGATATGTCCCGGTTTTAAGAAAAAGCAAAAAATATTTAGCAATCGCACGCGTGACCTCAACCGCTAGCCATCTTCTTCATAATTTAGTCCGGACATGTAAAAACCGCCGCCCTGGTAGGGAGCAGCGGTCTTTGAATTACGGTAGTGTGAGCTAACTAGACGGTAGAGGGGTTAAATTCTTAAAATCTCTGTATCTGTCTATGATTCCATAATCTCATTTAAATGTGGCGGAAAAGTGGACTCAAAAAAGGCTTTTTTGAGGATTTATATAAGCACTTGATTTAAAATGATAAATTTACATTCAAAACTCTTTTATAGGCACAGAAAACTGCTCTATTTTTACTCTTTTGACCCTTTTTATGAAATGAATCAGAGTGGAAAATATAGAAATAATTCTGATTTTTTCTATGGCTACGAATAACGCGCGTCTGCATTAACCTCTTTTTATACATTTGTGCTTCATGATACACTCTTATTCGAAAATTCTTTTCGCTTCATCTAGGGGACATACACATGACACAAACGGGCCAGGATACACTGGGTACACGCAAAACATTAACGGTTGATGGTAAGGACTATGATTATTTCAGTCTCGCAGCCGCAGCCGAGAAAATTGGTGATATCAGCCGTTTACCCTACACGCTCAAGGTTCTTTTAGAAAACCTGCTGCGCTTCGAAGATGGTCGCAGCGTAACAACCGAAGACATTCAGGCGCTGGTTGATTGGCAAAAGGAAAAGAAATCCTCAACCGAAATCGCATATCGTCCCGCGCGCGTTCTTATGCAGGACTTCACAGGCGTGCCCGCAGTCGTAGACCTTGCGGCTATGCGCGACGGCATCGTCTCTCTTGGTGGGGATCCTCAAAAGATCAATCCACTGAACCCTGTTGATCTCGTCATTGATCACTCAGTGATGATTGACAAGTTCGGCAACCCGCGCGCTTTTCAGATGAATGTCGACAGGGAATACGAACGTAACCTTGAGCGATATACGTTTTTGAAGTGGGGCCAGACCGCCTTCAACAACTTCCGGGTCGTACCTCCAGGCACGGGCATATGTCACCAAGTTAATCTGGAATATCTCAGCCAAACCGTTTGGACTGAAACCGACCAGCACGGCCAAAAAGTAGCCTACCCTGACACTTTGGTTGGTACTGACAGCCACACGACAATGGTGAATGGAGCAGCGGTCTTAGGATGGGGTGTCGGGGGCATTGAGGCGGAAGCTGCCATGCTGGGACAACCGATCTCCATGTTGATTCCAGAAGTAATCGGGTTTGAGCTCACGGGCCAAATGGTCGAAGGCACGACTGGAACGGATCTTGTCTTGAAAGTCGTCGAGATGCTCCGCGCCAAGGGTGTCGTTGGAAAGTTCGTGGAATTCTTTGGTGCCGGTCTCGATCACTTGCCGCTCGCGGACCGGGCTACCATTGGTAACATGGCACCAGAGTTTGGCGCTACATGTGGCTTTTTTCCGGTAGATGCTGAAACGCTCAGATATCTTCGTAACACGGGTCGTGATGAGCGCCGCATTGCATTGGTCGAAGCATATGCAAAGGCCAATGGCATGTGGAGAGGAGCAGACTATGCGCCCGTTTATACTGACACTCTCCATCTTGATATGGGATCCATTGTTCCAGCTATTTCCGGCCCCAAGCGCCCGCAGGACTTCGTGGCCCTGACTGAAGGCAAGTCAGCGTTTCGAAAGGAGATGGCTGAAACCTTCGAACGCCCTTTGGATAAGAAGGTGCCAGTCAAAGGGGAAGACTATACGATCTCATCTGGTGATGTTGTTATTGCGTCGATTACGTCCTGCACAAATACATCGAACCCCTACGTGATGCTTGGTGCCGGGCTTGTTGCCCGCAAAGCGGTAGAGTTGGGATTGTCCAGCAAGCCATGGGTCAAAACATCTCTCGCTCCAGGCTCACAGGTCGTCAGCGCATACCTTGAAGAGGCCGGATTGCAGGCCGATCTGGATCGCCTTGGTTTCCACCTTGTTGGATATGGCTGTACAACCTGTATCGGCAACTCTGGCCCGCTTCAGCAGGAAATCTCAGATGCGATTGCAGAGGGGGATCTGGTTGCCACGTCTGTTCTCTCGGGAAACCGGAACTTTGAAGGGCGCATCAACCCTGACGTTCGCGCGAATTATCTCGCCTCGCCGCCGTTGGTTGTTGCCTATGCAATAGCGGGCACGTTGGACATAGACCTTACTTCTGAGCCGCTTGGACAGTCTGCAGATGGCAAAGATGTCTACCTCAAAGATATCTGGCCATCGCAATCCGAAATAGCGAGTATCGTTGAGGCCACTGTGACGAAGGAAGCCTTCCAGGCAAAATATGCAGATGTTTTCAAAGGGGACGAGCAGTGGAGGAAGGTTGAGGCACCCGACAAA
>CAKZMN010000319.1 GCA_937128575.1 uncultured Alphaproteobacteria bacterium
GATCAGTGTGCGCTGCACGATTGAGGGTTGCCCCTTGCCTTCCAATGTTGAAACCAGCGCTTCGCCCACGCCCATTTGCGTGATGACTTCGGACACATCAAAATCAGGGTTTTCGCGGTAGGTTTGTGCGGCTTGCTTGATGCCCTTTTGCTGTTTCGGTGTAAAGGCACGAAGAGCGTGCTGTACGCGGTTACCAAGCTGGCCTAAAATATTATCCGGCAAATCAGCTGGGTTTTGCGTCACGAAAAATACGCCAACGCCCTTGGACCTAATAAGGCGAACCACCTGATCAACTTTTTCTAGCAAGGCCTTAGGCGCGTCATTAAACAGCAAATGCGCCTCATCAAAGAAGAAGACCAATTTTGGCTTTGTTGAATCCCCTGCCTCTGGCAATTCCTCGAACAGCTCCGATAGCAGCCAGAGCAAGAACGTTCCGTACAGGCGCGGGCTCTGCATTAATTGATCCGCCGCCAAGACATTAACCATGCCACGCCCATCAAGATCGGTGCGCATGAAGTCTTTAATATCAAGCGCAGGTTCACCAAAAAATTGATCCGCGCCCTGATCTTCCAGGCGTAGTAAATTACGCTGTATCGCGCCAATGGATTGGGAGCTAACGTTACCGTATTTAGCAGAAATCTCACTGCGCTGTTGATCCATCATAATCAGGAATGAGCGCAAATCTTTTAGATCAAGCAGCAACATGCCCTCTTCATCTGCCATGCGGAATGCAATATTCAGAACGCCCTCTTGCGTGTCATTGAGCTCCAATATACGCGCCAGCAATAGTGGGCCAATTTCAGAAATCGTTGTGCGGATCGGGTGGCCCTGCTTTCCGAACATGTCCCAAAATGCGACAGGTGATGCGTTGGCTTTGTAATCTTCGGTAAATTCAATATCCGCCGCGCGTTTAACCAAGAAGTCCTGCATTTCGGATGGCATGCACATGCCTGACAAATCACCCTTCACGTCGGACAAGAAAACCGGCACACCCGCATCGGAAAATCCTTCTGCCAAGTTTTGCAGCGTTACCGTTTTACCCGTACCCGTTGCGCCCGCGACAAGGCCGTGGCGATTACCCCATTTTAGCGGCAGATATTGCGCGGGCTTATCTTCACCAACGCTTTGTCCGATATATAGGGCGTCATCTTTTAATACACTCATGTGGTTTTCTTTCTTAAATTAATATGTCTTGGCTTTATTCTCGCTCAAGATTTTACTGTATAATCACGATCATGAGTCAAGGCGGGAATGGCTTCGCGCGCTCTGGCAACATCATCAATATTTAAATCAGCCGTGATTATACCGGGTTTTTCATCCATTTCAGCCAAAATCTCGCCCCATGGGTTTATAATGACCGAATGCCCCCATGTTTTGCGCCCGCCTTCATGCTCTCCGGTTTGTCCGGGGGCGATGACGAAGCTGCCTGTTTCAATGGCTCTAGCGCGCAAGAGCGTTTGCCAGTGCGCCTTGCCCGTGGGAAACGGAACAGCAGCCGCCACA
>CAKZMN010000320.1 GCA_937128575.1 uncultured Alphaproteobacteria bacterium
TAGGGGGTCTTCCCAATTGAATTCTACTCTGCTTTTCATTTTGCTACTTTCATTGATTAGAGCTTGAAACCTATGGGCTTAATATAATCTGATTGGTTTTCTGTGCAAGCTTTCGTAGAAATTTATCCAGCGCATTGAAAAGCGGCCGCGCTTGTTTCAAAATCGGCGCATGAGTACAGATGCATTACAGGGCCGCGAAGTTATCATTGAGTTTTTTCCCGTGGGGAATTTGGTCAAGGTGTCCGCTATGGATATCGCTAGTTTGACGGAGGTGTCTATACAAGGGCCAGCGAGCGCGAGCGAAGATATATTAAAGCGCAATGCGCTGCGCCGTTTGGAATATGTGCTGAAGAAAAAGGGCGTGATTTAAGGCGCGCTTATTTTAAACTCTCCACTGGGACATGTGCCCGTACCCATTCTTAATGTCCCGTTTTCAAGCCCCTCGTCGCGCCATGCGATTAGCGCTTCCTGCTCTGCGGCTTTGCGCGCGGCATATTCGGGGGTGTTCATTAGGTCAATATAGGCTTGTTCTTCGGGGGAGGGTGCCCATTGGGCTTTTAATGTACTCATTTCAAATCTTTCAAAAATGGCGCTAATGGCACAACTTTATTTTAAGCGGCCTTGATATGTCAATGTTTGTTGGGGGCTGTTGTGAAAGAAAGGATTGATTTTTAGGCACTAGAGACACTATATATTGTGTCTGATATCAATGAAGGACACACATTAATGACCAAGCTTGCCATCGCTAGTGATCATGGAGGGTTCGCCCTTAAGGAAAAAATCATGCAGCGCTTTGCGGATGTTGATTGGCTGGATCTTGGGACGGGGTCCGAAGAATCGGTTGATTACCCCCAGTTTGGTAAGGCCATGGGTGAGGCGATTACGAATGAAGATGCGGATACGGGCATTTTGATTTGCGGTTCTGGCATTGGTATATCGATTGCCGCCAACCGCTTTCCGGCGGTGCGCGCCGCGCTTTGCGTTAATGCGGAAATGGCCGCGCTGTCGCGCCAGCATAATGATGCGAATGTTATATCGCTGGGTGCGCGCATTATTGATGAAGAAACCGCATATGAATGCGTTGAAGCATTTTTGAACACAGAATTTGAAGGCGGCCGCCATGAGCGCCGCGTTGAACAGTTAAGCTAGACGTTAATTTTAAGGAAGGACTATCGCGTTATGAGCCAAGCAGCAAGGAGTGAAGAGCAAGTGGGCGGATTTTTTACAGATCATTTAGAGACGACAGATAAAGATGTTTTTGATGCGATGGCCAAAGAGCTTCATCGCCAGCAAACGCAGATTGAATTGATCGCGTCTGAGAATATTGTTTCCAAAGCGGTGCTTGAGGCTCAAGGCTCAGTTCTGACCAACAAATACGCGGAAGGTTACCCCGGTCGTCGTTATTATGGCGGTTGTGAGTTTGTTGACGTTGTTGAAAACTTGGCGCGTGATCGTGCGAAGCAGCTATTCGGCGCGAAATATGCCAATGTTCAGCCGAACTCCGGCTCTCAGGCGAACCAAGGCGTGATGCAAGCTTTGCTTCAGCCTGGTGACACAATTTTGGGTATGAGCCTTGCGGCCGGTGGTCATTTGACGCACGGCGCGGCGCCTAACCAGTCTGGTAAATGGTTTAACGCTATTCAATATGGCGTGCGCGAGAGCGACTCGCTGCTTGATTATGAAGAAGTGGAGCGCTTGGCGCAGGAACACAAGCCGAAGATGATTATTGCGGGGGCATCGGCCTATCCGCGTCAGATTGATTTTGCGCGTTTCCGCAAGATTGCGGACAGCGTTGGTGCATATCTGTTTGTTGATATGGCGCATATTGCGGGTTTGGTTGCTGGTGGTGTTTACCCTAGCCCAGTGGGTATAGCCGATGTCACTACGACAACCACACACAAGACGCTGCGTGGACCGCGTGGTGGTTTGATTTTGGCGAAGGCGAACGAAGAGCTAGAGAAAAAGCTTAACTTTGCCGTGTTTCCTGAAAGCCAGGGTGGCCCGTTGATGCATGTTATCGCTGCAAAAGCGGTTTGCTTTAAAGAAGCGTTAGAAGATAACTTCAAAACGTATCAGCAGCAAGTAGTGAAAAACGCACAAGCAATGGCAAAAGTGGTTCAAGAGCGCGGCTATGAAGTCATCTCTGGTGGTACTGAAAACCATCTAATGCTGATCAGCCTCGTTAAGCAAGAAATGACGGGTAAAGAAGCGGACAAATGGCTTGGTGAAGCACACATCACTGTCAACAAAAATGCTGTACCAAACGATCCAAAATCACCATTCGTGACTTCTGGTATCCGTATCGGTACGCCAGCACTGACTGCCCGTAATATGAAAGAAAAAGAGATGGAAGAGATTGCTGATCTTATCAATGAGGTTCTGAGTAATACGAAACCAGAAGGGAAAGCAAAGATAGATATCGACTCACAAAAAAAGGACGCGATAGTTATTCGGGTCCAGAAGCTTCTAGGAAACTTTCCTTTGTATCCGGAGCTTTAGTAATACTTGTAATCCACTAACTTCCCATTGTTATCGAGAAGAAGAATCTGGTCGTGGAGTGGGTCTATAAATGATTTGCCTGCGTAAACATTCCACTTACCACTCAAGAAGTTTTCTTCGTTCTTACGGGCATCTACACAACCATTGTAGGTAAGGTTCTTTGCTACAAAATTGCGACACTCACTCCCGCTCTCTGCTACTGGTCCTGCATCAGGATTTCCTTCGGTACAGCTCTTCAGCTTGATGATATATTCCTGACACGCTCCCGGAAGCGTTGCGTAGGTGCTTCTATCTGGCTTACTACAGCTACCAGGTAGTTTTGGTACACAGGTATATGAATCATTAAGATAGGCGGTACATTTATTAGTCATGAAGTTAGCCTTAACTGGAC
>CAKZMN010000321.1 GCA_937128575.1 uncultured Alphaproteobacteria bacterium
TTAAAACGCGCAAGGAACTGGAATTTTCCTATTTCGATCAAAAGCGAAGTGACCTAGACCCCACAGACAGTTTGAAAAAAACTTTATCCCCCGGCGGCGGGGATTACATTGATGTCATGGGCAAAGAGCGCCATGTGTGCGGATATTTGAAAGACTTTATGTTTGACCCCGGGCGCGTTTACGACAAGGTATCGCAATTATCGGGTGGACAGAAAAACCGCCTGATGCTGGCTAAGATTTTAGCCAATCCGAAAACGTGCCTGATCCTTGATGAACCAACCAATGATCTGGATATGGACACGCTGGATATGCTGGAGGAAATTCTTTCGCAATATACCGGCACCTTAATTGTTGTGTCGCATGATCGTGATTTTTTGGATCAAACTGTTACCTCTATCATTGCCTTTGAAGGAGACGCGAAGGTTGAAAGATGTGTTGGTGGTTACAGTGATTATTTGGAAATGAAAAAAGGCAAAGAGCCTAGCGCGCCTAAAACAACGACAACGGCCACAAAGAAAAGTAAATCTTCATCCAGCGCTCCTGAAGAAAAAGTCAAAGAGGCTAAGCCTACAAAAAAACTGACCTATAAATTAGAGCGCGAGCTTTCGCAGCTGCCCGGTAAAATTGAAAAGATAGAAGTGAAGATTTCTGAGCTGTCAGAGAAATTATCGGACGCGGAGTTTTACAGCCGCGACCCAGATGGGTTTCATGACACATCAAAGGATTTGTCCGAGCAACAAAACAAGCTAGAGCGCTATGAAGCGCGCTGGCTTGAATTAGAAGACATGAAGGCCGGCGGTTAGAATATTAACCAGCTGCGCGGCTCGCCTTTTTACGCTCATGCGGACATAGGAAACGCTTACGCAAACGCAATGACTCTGGCGTTACTTCCAACAGCTCATCTTCATTGATATAAGCCATCATTTCTTCAAGGCTCATGATGCGCGGCGGCGTTGGCGTTGTTGCTTCATCTGTTCCAGAAGCGCGAACATTCGTTAGCTTCTTTCCCTTTAGGACATTAATTTCCAAATCATTTTCGCGGCTGTGCTCACCCACAATCATACCTTCATAAACAGGGTCTTGGTGCGCAACAAACATAACGCCTCGATCTTGCAGGTTGAAAATCGCATATGCAACGGCCTGCCCCTGATCATTAGAGATAAGCGCGCCCTTACGACGCTGCGGGATGTCACCTTTATATGGAGCATAGGAATGGAACACACGGTTAAACACACCTGTGCCGCGCGTATCAGTCATGAACTGGCTCTGATAGCCAATCAAACCACGAGAAGGCGCAAGGAATGTAATGCGTGTTTTACCCGCGCCTGATGCGCGCATATCTGTCATGTCGGCCTTACGGCGGCTCATTTTATCAACCACGGTTGATGAATATTCCTCGTCAACATCGATTGTCACTTCTTCAACAGGTTCCGTACGCTCGCCATTTTCTTCTTTGAATAGAACCTTTGGACGAGACACAGTCATCTCAAAACCCTCACGGCGCATTGTTTCAATTAGAACGCCGAGCTGCAATTCACCTCGGCCACCAATTTCGAACGCATCCTTGCCGTCACTCTCACTGAAAGTAATGGCAACGTTAACTTCTGCTTCAGCCAAGAGTCGCTCACGAATAGCTGTTGAGGTTACTTTCTTTCCCTCTTTACCAGCGAAGGGGGAATCATTAACCGTGATCTCCACAGCCATTGTTGCGGGATCAATCGGCGTGGATTCTACGGGCTCCACCAATGCAGGCGCGCCAATCGTGTCGGCCACAGACGCCTTACTCAAACCAGCAATACAAATAATGTCACCAACTTTTACTTCACTTACTGGTACGCGCTCTGTGCCGTCAAAGGTCAAAAGCTTGGTCAGGCGACCATTTTCAACGATGCTGCCATCAAGGCCGATAGCCTTTACCGTATCATTTACCTTAGCGGAACCTTGAATAACGCGGCCCGTCAAACAGCGGCCCAAGAATGGGTCAGAATCAAGAAGCGTTGCAAGCATCGCAAACGGCGCATCCTTATCGCCTTCTGGCGCAGGAACATGCTCAACCACCAAATCTAAAAGTGGGTGAAGATTGTCGCGTGGGTCAGACAATTCCTTAACGCACCAGCCATCACGGCCAGAGGCATAAAGAATAGGGAAATCAAGCTGGTCATCATTTGCATCTAGTGAAACGAATAGATCGAACACCTCATCTACAACTTCTTCAGCGCGCTCATCAGCGCGATCAATTTTGTTGATAATAACGATAGGCTTTAGACCCTGCTGAAGCGCTTTACCCAAAACGAATTTTGTTTGTGGCATTGGACCTTCCGCCGCATCGGTTAGCAAAATAACGCCATCTGCCATATGAAGAACGCGTTCTACCTCACCACCAAAATCGGCGTGACCCGGGGTATCAATAATGTTGATGCGAGTGCCTTCCCATTGAACGGATGTTGGTTTCGCCAAAATTGTAATGCCGCGCTCTTTTTCAAGATCACCAGAATCCATCACGCATACGTCAACCGCTTGGTTTTCGCGGAACATGCCGCTTTGCTTCATGATGCTATCGATCAGCGTTGTTTTACCGTGGTCAACGTGCGCGATGATCGCGATATTGCGTAGATTTTGTGTCATTCTTTTATACCTATTTTCAACGTAGCTTTTATCTTAAGCGTGCAGTGGTACAGATTTAACGTCCAAAAGGGAAGGATTATTTCATGCATGCCTTAACTATGGGGGTAAACTAGGGATAAGGCTGTGGATGGATTTTCTTGACAGAAACGAGCAAAGCTGTCATTGTCCGCCAAGTTTGACGATGCTCTTATGAACCAGAGCTTTTGGTAAGGTATCTTTCACTAGATACGAGAAAGATACGTGGGCCTTAGAATTCCCCTTTCCTGGAAAGTTCAGTTTTTGCAAATGACTATCTATCGAACGACCGAGTATTAGCCCGCATGGTGCGGAAATGCTCACTTAAAACTGTTTTTTTACTTGAAAGGAAAAACATCATGACTACAGGTACAGTAAAGTTCTTCAATGAACAAAAAGGCTTCGGCTTCATCCAACCAGAAGATGGTAGCAACGACGTATTCGTTCACATCTCAGCTCTTGAGCGTTCAGGTCTTCGTACATTGAATGAAGGTCAAAAAGTTTCATTCGAAGTTGAAATGGATGAAAAGCGCGGCAAAACTAATGCTGTTAACATCCAGGAAGCTGCTTAATTTAGCACTCCCTTGCGGATTAATGATTAAATGAATTTCTAAGGACATCCGGCATATCTGTCGGGTGTCTTTATTTTTTAAAGATAATGATTATCGCCACAGACGCGATAACAGGAAAATATAATGAAGAATTTTGAAAGCTTTGGCCTTAGCCCGATTTTGGGGCA
>CAKZMN010000322.1 GCA_937128575.1 uncultured Alphaproteobacteria bacterium
AAGATCGTGCTCATATCTATTTATATATAGGCTATGGATTTGAAATTAAAGAGTTTTCGTCTATATAGCGCATGCATGGTTTATCATGGTCAAAGCCCCCTAAAATCTGTTAAAATGGTAATATGAAATGGTTTTTGACATTTGGTGCATTGGCTTTGTTATTTACTCCTTCCTTTGCTGAGGCGGGGGAGATTGTGCCGAAACCTATTTGTTTTGTGGTGATTAATTCTGCGCCGCATTCGGTTAATGGCGGGTTTATCACTGATTTATATAAAAAACCCGATGGCTCAAAGTCGCGGCATAAATCCAATTTTAGGTTGAAAAAGGCTGGAGCAACGCATCCTGAGAAGGGTTACCCTACGGATCGCGCGGAATTTTGTTCCTATGGCCCATTTTACCCGGGTCGTAAGCTAGAGTTTTTTATTAGTACGTTGTTCCCAGTGTTTTCATGTAAAACCAATGTTGAGAGCGGCCCTATTACAATCACTAGCACGCCCAGAACAGACACGCCGATGGGCGGCGTTAGAATGTCGGCGAAGTGCTATTAATTACGTGTTATTAGCCGCCTTAATCTAGGCTGTTTTATTTGTTAATTTCAAATCAGTTTGAATGGATGTGAAGGGGATGAAGAGGCTCACGGTTGTGCCTTTTCCTATTTCGCTATCCAGTTCGACGGTGCCGTTATGTAGTGCGATGATGTTTCGTACGAGTGATAGCCCAAGCCCCGCCCCGCCCCGCGCTAGCTCGGCATTCACGCCCTTGGCGCGTTCAAAAGGTTCAAATATGCGCATGCGGTCTTCTTTATCGATGCCCACACCATTATCTGTTACAGAAATTCGAATCCCGCCCGCTTCCTTTTTCGCTGACAGGGTAATTTCACCATTAGTTGGGGTGAATGTGATGGCATTGCGTATTAGGTTGATTAAAACTTGCTGCAGGCGGCGTTCATCGGCTTTAATCGAGCCAATATTCTTTGTACATTTGATATTCACCACGATTTGTTTCTTGCTGGCCCATTCGGACACGAGATCGGAAACGTGCCCTATCATTTGATAAACTTTCACGTCATCATGCTCTAGTGTCATGTACCCAGCCTCTAACGTGGAGAGATCTAGGATATCATTGATTAGATCAAGCAGACGTTCGCTGGCCGATTTGATGTCGTCTGTATATTGTTTTTGACGCTCGTTCAGCGGGCCAAAATATTCGTTATCCAAAATTTCGTTGAAGCCCATAATCGCGTTGAGCGGCGTACGTAGTTGGTATGAAACGTTGGCAAGGAAGTCGAGCTTTAGCTGTTCTGCTTCCTCTAATGCTGCGTTCTTTTCTCGTAGAGCATTTTCAACACGTACGGTGTCGGTTACGTCACTATATGTGATCAGTACGCCACCATCGGGCAAGGGCACGGTGTTGTAGTCCAGCAGGGTGCCGTCTGCGCCTGTTAATCGCCCTTCATGCATTATACGATCCAAGCCCTTGGAGATTAGACCCTCGTGGAGTTTGCCCCACTCTTCTTTGGTGAAAAAGCCTTTTTTCTTTTCAACAATCTTTGTGATGTGGGGGTCGCCATCTAGATCTTCTGGGTTGAGCTTCCATAGTCTGCCAAATGCGGGGTTCCACAGTTTTAGACGACCATCGCCGCCATACACGGCAACGCCTTCTGCTAAGTTATCAAGCGTTTCCTTCTGCACGGCAATAAGTGTGTTGTAGGATGATTCGAGCTCTAGGCGGCTGGTGACATCTTCGAAGGTCATCATTAGTCCGCCCATGGAATGTGGCACCGCAAGCATACGCAGCGCGCCACCATCGGGCAGATATAGCATTTCTTCAAAGGGCTCAATTAGACCAGTAAACATAGCTTGCCAGCTTTGTTTAAATTTACGGAAATCTGCTTGTTCAGGAAGGCGCCGCGTTTCACGAAGTTTTTCCATGATTTCGCCAAGCTTGGGGCCTTTGTTTAGCCATTTATCCTCTAAATTCCAAAGCTGCGCAAAGGCGTTATTGTAAAATTCTAATTTTTGATCGGCATCATAAATGGCGATGGCGCTACGTAGTTGCCCTAATAATTCTTTGTTCGAAGATTGGTAGCGCTTCATTGCGTTTTCCAATTCTTCCTCGCGCGTTACGTTGTAGGCAATGCCGATGGTCATGCCGATTTGACCCATCGGAATTTCGGTGACATTCATCAACATGCGCCCGCCCTTAACGGTGTTGTGAACGCGCGTTGCGATTGTTTCGTTGTCTTTGAGGGCTTGCGCCGCCATGGCGCGCCCGGGTTGTATTTCGTCTTTAGGTGCGTTTTTCTTGCGGCGCAAATGCCCAAAAATTTCTTTTTGTTCTTCGATGATTTCCTTGTAACCTTTGCCGAGAAAGTCAGCATATGTAGCATTCACCCATACGATTTTTTGTTCGCCGTCGCGTAGCCATAATGGGCGCGGCACTTCATTAAGCATGGCTTGGAATTTTACAAGCTCGTTATCTTTATGTTCATTTTCCTTGATGAATGTCTCTTGGGCTTTGGTTTCGCTTGTTATGTTTTCAATCCAGAGCACGTTAAATTTGTTTTCGCCGCTTAAGTCCTTGCCCTGTGTGCCAGACAGTTTAAGCGCGCGCTGTTCATCGTGAGTTTTGGTTGAAAGTGTGAAATGTATGCCGTGCTTTTCAAGGCGCTCAAACATACCTTCTAGGGCCGCCGCATCGCCGGGCGTCAGACAGCTTTGGATGTCGTTGATGTCTTCAATTTTTTGGGCGCCCAATAATTTAAGGCTGCCCGCTGAGTGCGCCATTGTTCCGTTTTCAGACCAGCCACAATATTCGCCGGGGAAGGCTTCTAGGAAGGCTTCTAGTCTCAACTTTTCTTGCTGTAATTCACGCGTGGCTCTTTTGCCGCCCAGTAGGCGCTTTATAAATCCATCGTTTTTTTGAGACTTGATTTTTTTCACAGTGCGCTCAGTGTAAAAAGCTTGGGCGCAAAGGACAAGAGGAAAGCATAGGACTTCGTCATAAAAAATGCCCGCTTTTCGATATAAACCAAACAGCGGGCATTAAAACATTTAATAAAAGCGAATATTAGTAGCGATATTCGTCTTTCTTGAACGGGCCATTTACAGGTACATCAATATAGTCTGCCTGATCTTTTGAAAGTGTGGTTAGCTTTGCACCTACTTTTTCTAGGTGAAGCATGGCCACTTTTTCGTCTAGATGCTTAGGCAATACATATACTTGGTTTTCGTAGTTGCTAGCGTTTTGCCACAGCTCAATTTGTGCCAACACTTGGTTTGTGAAAGACGCGCTCATCACGAATGATGGGTGGCCTGTACCACAACCTAGGTTTACCAAACGACCCTCGGCTAGCAAAATAATACGGTTGCCGGATGGGAATTCGATTTGATCAACTTGTGGCTTGATGTTGGTCCATTTCATGTTGCGCAATGGCTCAACCTGAATTTCGTTATCAAAGTGACCAATGTTACAAACGATTGCGTTGTCTTTCATCTCGCGCATGTGATCTACGGTGATTACGTCTTTGTTACCTGTTGTTGTTACGAAGATATCACCGCGCTTGGTGCTGTCTTCCATGGTTACAACTTCGTAGCCCTCCATCGCTGCCTGAAGCGCGCAGATTGGATCAATCTCAGTCACAAGAACGCGTGCACCTGCACTGCGAAGTGAGTCGGCAGAGCCCTTACCCACGTCACCGAAACCGGCAACAACGGCGACCTTACCGGACATCATTACGTCTGTTGCGCGTTTAACGGCATCAACCAAGCTCTCGCGACAACCATATTTATTGTCGAACTTTGATTTTGTAACAGAGTCGTTGATGTTAATGGCGGGGCATTTCAATGTGTTGTTTTTAACCATTTCATGAAGACGCATAACGCCCGTTGTTGTTTCTTCGGAGAGACCTTTAACGCCTTCCATGATGTGTGCGTATTGGTCTTCGTGCATGCGCGCGGTTAGATCCGCGCCATCATCCAGAATCATGTTGGGAACCCAGCCATCTGGACCTTCGATTGTTTGATCAATCGCCCAAATGAATTCTTCTTCGCTCATACCTTTTTTGGCAAATACCGGCGTGCCTGTTGCGGCAACGGCGGCGGCAGCCTGATCTTGCGTAGAGAAAATGTTACATGAGCTCCAGCGCACTTCCGCGCCTAGCGCCTGAAGTGTTTCGATCAAAACAGCAGTTTGGATTGTCATGTGAAGACAACCAGCAATACGCGCGCCCTTAAGCGGCATTGAATCGCCATATTCCGCGCGGATGGACATTAGGCCTGGCATTTCGATCTCAGCCATTTCGATTTCTTTACGGCCCCAGTCTGCCAATGTTATGTCGGCGACCCAGTAGTCGTTTTCTAAAGCTTGTGGTACGGCGTTCATTTTTCTCTCCTTATAAGAGGTGTGTTTTGAAACTCGGCTGAATTCTTGTCTTTTCGGGCGATAGAATCAACCCTAAATGTGCAGAAAATAACCTTTTTTTAACCTTATTGCGTGTTAATATGTATCCATGAGTGTTGATTTCAACGAAAAATTTAATGATAAGGGCGAAAAAGCACGGTTTATGTACAAGCATAATCCGCTGGTTCCACGCGCTTTTCAGATATTTGAATTCCAAGATGAAAAAAACTCTTATGAACCTGTTGGGGATTATACTCTTCTGGATTTTGAGGAAGCGCCTGACATTACTGAGAAAAAAGTCATTAATTTGATCTCGATTATGAATGGAAAACAAAACTTAATCGATTTCAAAAGTTTGACAAATGAGAGAATATTGTATAATATTGTTTCAACAGATGCCGATTCTAAGCAACAAAAGGTCATTTTTAGAGCCTATGACGGATCGGGCGTTTCAATAGAGAACGCGGTATTAACGATGGAAAAAGGTGTGTTTCATGAATTTGACGAAGAATAATAGTTTAGTGATAAAGTTTGCTGGCGCTGTAGAAGGCACAGTATCTCGCCCCGGTTTGGATTCTAGTCCTGCTGTGGATCACAAAGGTCCTAGCCTTTAATCAATCATTTTTCGATATCACGATGCTCAATATGGGTCTGAAAACCTGTTGTGCGCATCCATGATTTTAGTGTTTCGACGGTGAACACTGATCGGTGTTTGCCGCCTGTGCAGCCAATCGCAATAGTGAGGTAGCTTTTCCCCTCTTTTGCGTAGCGCGGTAAAACGGCTTTAAGCAAGTTTTTAAAATTTTCAACGAAGGGCGCAAAGCCATCGTCGGTTTGAATATATTCACCGACGGCTTTGTCCTTGCCTGTCTTTGGTTTTAATTTCTTTTCCCAATGTGGATTTTTCAAGAAACGTACATCCATCACAATATCGGCTGTACGTGGCACACCATGTTTAAATCCAAATGACATTAACGTGACATTCAGCAAGCTATTATCTTCAATGCCGAAATGCCCGCGCAGGGCGTGTTTTAAATCATGAATTGATAAGTCGGAAGTGTCGATCGTCAGGTGCGCACGTTCATGCACGGGCTTTAGCATTGCGACTTCATCGATAATGCCCTGACGGATTGATTTGTTTTTCGCCAATGGGTGAATGCGGCGAGTTTCCGTGAAGCGTTTTTTGAGCACAGCATCATCACAGGTCATAAATAAAAGCTGCGCGTTTTGGCGTTCAACCGTTTGTAGAATTGATTTTGATGAAAATCCGCGAGAGCGCACATCAATGCCAATTGCTATGTTTTGATTAGGCTTTTTGCTGTCTTCCAGCAGTGCGTCGACGAGTGATAAAGGGAAGTTATCAAAAACCTCAAAGCCCATATCCTCTAGTGTTTTCATGACAGATGACATGCCCGCGCCCGATAGGCCGGTTACGATGAGAAGTTGATTTTGATTGGTCATTGCGCCTCGCTTTTATTCAAAATAATTTTAAAGCGAGCCCCTGTGATTTCGTTATTTTCGTTTGTGATGTTTTCTGCAAAAATTTCACCGCCCATGGCCGTTACAATTTGCTTGCATATAGATAACCCTAATCCGGAGTGCTTGCCGTAATCTTCATGTTCAGGGCGCTGAGTGTAGAAGCGTTTGAATATGGTTTCGATTTTATTTTCGGGTATGCCGGGCCCTTCATCTTCGAAGGAGATGCGCACTCTTTTTTCACCAGAGCTGACTATAATTTTTATGTTGCTGCCTTTAGGAGAAAATGACAGAGCGTTGCTTAATAAGTTTTCACAAACCTGTTCCAATCGACCTGTATGCCCCAGCACGTGCACATCATTTTCAATATTAGACTCTGTAGTTATTTTTATGCCGTTTACATCTGCAGTATTGCTCCAGTTATCCGCTTTGATGTTTTTACGCTCAAGCGGATCTTTATAGACGTTGATGATGTTGTGAAGAACATCGCGCAGCCCTGTTTTTTCAAAAACATCGCGTGAGAGTTCTGTGTCCAATCGGGAGGCGTGAGAAATGTCAGTAATCAGGCGGTCTAAGCGTTCAATATCGTGGCGCACAATATCCATCAGCTTTTCTTTATCTTTTGCGTTTTTGACAATCAGCGCCGTTTCGGTTGCGCTGCGTAGAGAGGTGAGTGGGTTTTTTAACTCATGCGCAACGTCGGCGGCAAAGCGTTCAATCAAATCCATGCGCTCCCAAAGGGCGCTTGTCATCTCTTTTAGAGCGATCGATAGCTCACCAATTTCATCTTTGCGATGGCTGAAGTCAGGAATGTCATCTGAAGTTAGCTTGCCTCTGCGTACGCCTTCTGCGGCTTTGGCGAGCTTGCGTAATGGGCTAGCGATTACACCAGACAAATAAATGGAGAGCAAAATAGTAATGACAAGTGTGATTAAAAAGGCTCCTAAGATATTAAGCCAGACATCGCCAATATCTTGGTTAATGTCTTGCGCTGTACGTGTTAAAAGTACGGCGCCATAAACAGCGCCATCTCTGCGTAGGGGGGCGGCGGCGGAGAGGAATATATTATTGTCGCTGCTGTTCCAAGCAGACAAGCTGGGGTTGCCGTTAATTGCGTCATTTGCATCTGGATAATCTGCGGCCTGCAGGGATGCGCTTTCTGGATATTGGGGTAGTACGCGTTTTTCAGGTAATAACTCAATAATAAATTTAGCCATGTTTTTTAAAACACGAATTGTGTAAAGGCTATCGTCGTCTAAATTATCTTGGTTTTCAGGCCCTTCAGTTTTCGCGAATTTTTTAGAGTCGATGATCAGTGCGCCTGATTGATCAAAAATTCTAATGCGTTCGCTCATACTAATGTTTAAACGCTGAATAATTCTTGCGGTTTTTTCCTGATCTAATGTTTCGTTCTCTATTACGTTTTGCGACAGGCTGGTAGATAGAATCCCAATTTCAGTAT
>CAKZMN010000323.1 GCA_937128575.1 uncultured Alphaproteobacteria bacterium
ATAACGCGCTTATGCAGGGCGAGGCCGAATCTAGAGCGCGCAAGCAATCATTGGAGCAGCAAATTGCGCAGAATGAAGAGCGCCTGAGCACGATAAAGGCGCGTAAAGAAAGCGCCGCGGCAGCCTTAGAAGAGCTTCAGGGGCAAAATGAGAATCAAGGCGTTATTGATGGCCTTCGTAGCAAGATCACAGAGATGGAAGCGCTGTCGGAGAAACTGAGCGCCTCCATTGAAGAGACAGAGCATAAAACCGAAGCGGCGGAAGATGCGACGGCCAAGGCACGGGAAGCGCTTAAGGTTGCAGAGAATAAGAAGTCGGAGATTACGGCAGAGATTGCGATGTTGGAATCGTTCTTGGCGGAAGATAAGGATGGCGGCTTTAGCCCCGTACTTGATTCAGTAACGCCAGATTCAGGATTTGAAAAGGCGCTGTCACGCGCGCTGGGCGATACTTTGCTGGCTTCCTTGGAAGAAGATGCGCCCGTGCGATGGGTTGCGCGTAAGAATGTTTCTGACATGCCGCCCCTGCCCAATGGTGCGCAGGCCTTGTTGCCGCATGTTCAGGCGCCAAAGGAGCTGCATTTAGCGCTGAGCCAGATTGGCTTAGTTGATGATGAGGATCAGGGCGCAGCGCTGGTTGAAAAGCTTATGCCTGGTCAGGCGCTGGTTTCGCGTGCGGGTACGTATTGGCGCTGGGATGGGTATTCGGTTCAGGCGCAGGCCTCGGATCGTAATGCGCAGCATCTGGAGCAGAAGAATAAGCTTAAGGAGCTAAATACCAAGCGCCCGAAGATTGAAGGCGCGTTTGATAAGGCGGGCGCGGCTTTGGAAAAGGCCATTGAAGCGGAAAGCGCGCTAGAGGACACACAAAAAGATTTAATCAATCAGCGGCGCGAGAATGAACAATCCATGACGCAGGAGCGCGCAAAGCTTTCAGAGCTTCGCGAGTCTCAAGCTAGATTTGATAGTAAAATCAGTGGTTTGCAGCAAAACCTTAAGACAGCAAATGAAGATATGCAGACGCTATCTGAGGTTTTGAAGTGGGATAATGACCGCTTGAGCGCCTATGAAAAAGAGACGGCGGATGCGA
The DNA here is from genome assembly GCA_937128575.1 of uncultured Alphaproteobacteria bacterium. Taxonomy (GTDB): domain Bacteria; phylum Pseudomonadota; class Alphaproteobacteria; order Micavibrionales; family Micavibrionaceae; genus JAGRKE01. The sequence goes on from CAKZMN010000323.1 coordinate 1,090, forward strand.
AGGATGAAAATCTGGATGATATTAAGGTATCACTGAGCGAAGCGCGCGAGACATATCAGGATGCGATACGCGCCTTTGATTTGTATCAGCAAGAGCAAAATACGCGCAAAGCGCGCCTGCACGCGATTTCAGATGAGCGCATTAATATTCAAAACCGCGCCATTCGTTCTCGTGAGCGCTTGAAGCAGCTAGAAGAGCGCAAGGTTAGCTTGCTGGATAAACAAAAGGAGCTGGATGCGCAGCCGCAGGACTTTAAGGATGATAAAGAAAAGCTGCTGAGTGAGATTTCGAAATTAGAGCAAGAGCGCACGCAGGCGGCAGAGAAGCTAGCCAAATCTGAGAATGAAGTGACAGAGACCGGCCGCGCCTTGAAGCAAGCAGAAGCGCAATTGGCCGAATCACGCGAGGCACGCGCCCATGCGCAGGCCACGCTGGCGGTGATTAAAGAGCAGCGCGACAGCCTATCCGTTAGCATTACGGAGCAATTTGAAGTTGGCCCGGATCAGCTTAAAAACCACGCGGCAATTGATTTAGAGAAAGAGCATGAAGGGCTTGAGAGCCTGAAGTCGAAGAAGGAAAAAATTACGCGGGAGCGCGATAATATTGGCCCCGTAAACTTGCGCGCAGAAGAAGAAGCGACCGAGTTAGAGAAAGAAGTTACGACGCTTATTCATGAGCGCAATGACCTTATTAAGGCGATTGAGGAACTGCGCGGGGCGATTAATAAGATCAATAAAGAAGCGCGTGAGCGTTTGGTGAGCGCGTTTGAGCATGTGAATGCCCATTTCCAGAGATTGTTTGTCCAGCTATTTGGTGGCGGCAGCGCGCATTTGGCGCTTATCGATTCGGATGATCCGCTTGGCGCGGGGCTTGAGATTTTTGCACAGCCACCGGGCAAGACATTACAGGCGCTATCGCTTCTGTCAGGTGGTGAGCAGGCCTTGACCTCTATTGCGCTTATATTCGGGATGTTCCTGACCAATCCGTCACCGATTTGTGTGCTGGATGAGATTGATGCGCCGCTGGATGATGCCAATGTTGACCGGGTTTGTAATTTGCTGGAGACGATTGCCGCGCGCGGGGAAACGCGCTTCTTGGTCATTACGCATCACCGCCTAACGATGGCGCGCATGGATCGTCTTTATGGCGTGACAATGGCGGAGCGCGGGATTTCGCAGCTGGTGTCTGTTGATCTACAGCAATCCTTTAGCTTCTTAGAAGAAGCGGCGTAGATCATGAGTGATATAGACGAGTTTACACAAAAGTTAGATGCGGCAGATCATAAGCGCATTGGAAGCCACGAAAAAACGCAGGCCGAGAAAGATGCGGAGAATAAGAAACTTGGCCTTCAGGCGGGCGTAGAGTTTACCGGCAGTATCATTGTCGGGACAGCGATTGGTGTGGGGCTAGATTACTGGCTGGGCACGAAACCTATCTTCTTTTTAAGCTTCTTTTTCCTAGGGATTTTCACCGGTTTTTTCAATGTTTATCGCGTAACGCAAAATATGGGCACATCAATTGGCTTTATGCATATGCATAAGGAGTTGCATCCCGATAAAAAAGACGCTAAAACTTCGCCTGAATTATCTGACGCAGATTCAAAAACGAAGACCGACGAGGATTAGAGAGAAAAATGGCCGACCCGATTAAGCAGTTTGTAATCAAGCCCATCATCCCCATTGAATTTTCAGGTTTTGACCTGTCCTTCACTAACTCTTCGCTTTGGATGGTTATTGGCGGCGTTGTTGCCATTACTATGTTGATGCTTGGTTCACGTCGCAAGGCGATGGTGCCGGGGCGGATGCAGGCCTTCTCTGAAATGCTTTATGAATTTGTGGCGAATATTATACGTGAGAATACGGGCGCGGATGGCCGTCAATATTTCCCACTTATCTTTACGATTTTTATTATTGTGTTGATGGGTAATGTTTTGGGACTTATCCCCTATTCTTTCACCTATACAAGTCACCTTATTGTGACGCTGGTTCTGGCGATGATGGTGTTTTTCACCGTTACGATCTTCGGCCTTGTGAATCACGGCTTTAAATTCTTCACTCTATTTGCCCCACCAGGCGTGCCTATGGTGCTTCAAATTTTAATTATCCCCATCGAATTATTGTCCTTCCTTATTCGTCCGCTAACGCTTTCTGTGCGTTTGTTTGCGAACATGGTGGCTGGTCACCTTATGCTTAAGGTTTTCGCGGGTTTCAGTACAATGATGCTGGGTCTTGGGATTGGCGGGGTAATCGCGGGATTGCTGCCGATGGCCTTTAATGTTGCCATTTATGCCCTCGAACTTTTGGTGGCGTGTCTGCAGGCCTATATCTTTGCGATATTAAGTTCGATTTATTTGAAAGATACTCTTGATCTGCATCATTAAATGTGTAGGATCGCGATCAAGTTTTAAACGTTGTTAATTTAAGTTAGTAAAAAAAAAGGAAAGTTAAAACTATGGAAGTAGAAGCCGCAAAATTGATCGCAGCCGCGATTGCATTGCTCCCGATATTTGGTGTTGCCCTTGGACTTGGCAGTATCTTTTCTTCATACAACGAAGCAATTGGTCGCAATCCTTCATCAGCAGAAATCTTGGAGAAGAAATTCTTCATCTCTTTTGCTTTGACTGAAGCTCTTGCAATTTTTGCTCTTGGTGTTTCTCTCGTTATCTTGTTCCTTTAAGAACAAGCAGCA
>CAKZMN010000324.1 GCA_937128575.1 uncultured Alphaproteobacteria bacterium
CGTGATCGCACCGTTGGCGAGCGAATATGCAGCATGCACATGAAGACGAACAAATTCAGCGTGGGACATGCCTATACTCTAGCAAATTCTATAAATCAGAATAAAGACGAGACTTACGGTTATAAACAAAAATATATTGACATATTGCCACATAGTTTTTACATATTGATAAACATAAATACACAAAATGAGGTAAAGCTGTGCCAATAACAACAAACCCTACAATTGAAAGACTAACCGCCACATACGCAAAGTTCAGCGGCCAGAACGCAGATAAACTTGCTAAATATGCTAAAAACCCAAGCAGCATTAGCATCAACAGAATGGACTCAAACTCGTTTCCAGGCGCCATCCAGATGGTTACCCAAGATGATATTTTAAATGCAGGTTTTGAAGACTTGGAAAATGCCCTTTACGACAAAGGCTTTCGCCTAGACAACGTAAAGGCCGTGGCCTCGCATTACATCACTTTGGATATAAAACAAATCGGCTAAAACGGAACGATCTTTCCAGATTTTAATTCAAGCCCGCGATCCATTTGATCGGCGAGTTGAAGGTTGTGGGTGGCGACAAGCGCGCCAACGCCGCGATCACGAACAAGCCCCATAAGCAAATCAAACACGCCTGCAGAGGTATCGGGGTCCAAATTCCCCGTTGGCTCATCCGCTAATAATAACTTCGGATCATGCACAAGCGCGCGGGCAATCGCAATGCGCTGCTGCTCTCCACCGGAAAGTCTGGCGGGGCGATGATCAAGGCGCTCTGCTAATCCTAAATCTCGGAGCATCTCTGCCGCGCGATCTTTGGCCTCGGATCGGTTATGCCCACCAATAATCATCGGCATCGCCACATTTTCAACCGCATCAAATTCCGGCAATAAATGATGGAACTGATACACAAACCCAATATCTTCATTGCGCAACGTCGTGCGCTGGCGATCATTCATACTTTGGGTCGACTTTTTATCAATAATAACCTCGCCCGCTGATGCTTTATCCAGCAGTCCAGCAATCTGAAGCAGCGTCGATTTACCCGTACCGCTTTGCCCGACAAGCGCGACAATCTCGCCCTTCTCAACCTTCAGCGACAAGTTCTTGAAAATTTGTAGTTTACGTCCGCCCTGCTCAAATGTTTTTTCAAGCGCCGCCAATTTTAAAACCACATCTTCTTCCAATGGATTATTCATAGCGAAGCGCCTCCACAGGGTCTAATCTGGCCGCGCGCCATGCGGGGTAGATGGTTGCCAAGATAGACAGGAAAAACGCCATCGAAATAACGGTTATTACCTCGCTCCAATCAATAACGGCGGGCAATTGTGATAGGAAATAAATTTCCTCCGCAAACAGCTCCGTCCCCGTTAGTCCTTCAAGACCCTGACGAATAGTTTCAATATTCAGCGCAAAGGCAATCCCAATTGCCGCGCCAACGATCGTACCAACAAAACCAATACTCGCCCCCGTCAGCATAAAAATCTTCATCATGTTCGAACGACTGGCGCCCATGGTGCGCATAATGGCAATGTCCTGCCCCTTATCCTTCACCAGCATAATCATTGATGAAATAATATTAAACGCCGCAACGATAATGATCATTGTCAAAATCAGGAACATCACATTGCGCTCCACCTGAAGCGCGTTAAAGAAGCTAGAATTCACATCCCGCCAATCATAAACGCCCGCCTGCCCCTCAACCGTCAGCGACACAGTGCGGCGCAGCTCGTCTAAATCATTCGGGTTATCAAGAAACACCTCAAGCGCGGTCACCCCGCCCTTATACTGAAAAAAGGTCTGCGCAGCCTCAAGCGGCATAAACACAAAGCCGCTATTATATTCATACATCCCCACATCAAAGATCACCGCAACGCTATAACGGCGCTGGCGCGGCATAGAACCAAATGGCGTCGACTTCACCTGCGGAGAGGTCAAAACAAGCTCATCCCCCGGGCGTACATTCATCTTCTTCGCCAGAACATCACCAATCGCAATGCGCGTTCCGGTGAAATCATCAATAGATCCATCAATCACAGAGTCGCGAAGTAGCGGACGATTCATAAAATCTTTCCACTCAATCCCGCGCACCATAATGCCGCTGGAATTTCCGCCCTTGGATATCAAACCCTGACTTTCAATGATCGGCGTAACGCCAGCAATGCCTTTAATGGGTTCAATTTTGGAGCGCAGATAATCATAATCATCAAGCGGCCCCTGCAGCGAATAAACATTCATATGACCGTTCAGGCCAAGAATGCGGCTGAATAATTCAGCGCGGAAACCGTTCATAACGCTCATCACAATAATCAGCGTCGCCACGCCCAGCATGATGCCCGCAAACGAAAAGCCCGCAATAACGCTAACGAAGCCTTCCGCTTTTTTGGAACGCAAATACCGCCCCGCCACCATACGTTCAAACCCAGAAAACATATCCTAATACGCCTTCCCGACAAGAACCTTGGTGCCATCGTCAGAAAACGGCAAACAGCGCGAGGTCAATGAATAAGACTTACAAATGCGCTCATACTCGGCATCTTCGATCAATGCGCTATCAATGCGCGCAAAGCCAATGCGCTCGGCCTTGAAAAATTCATCTAGCGCGGCAAGGTCAGTAACATCGTGAATATTTTCATCACGCAAAGTCTTGGCACGGTTAAATAGCTCATCATGGATCGCATCCAAAATGCCTTGCGCAGATTCCGCAAATTCATCGACGCTACATGAGGCCTTTGAATCGCGGCCCAAATCACGGCGCACATGCGTCAGCGTGCCATCATCAACTTCGCGTCCACCAATTTCAACGCGGATCGGAACGCCCTGCTTGATCATGCCCCACATCTTGTCGCCCGTGCGGTTTTCGCTGGCGTCCAAATGAACGCGAATGCCGCGCTCCTCTAGCTTATCAACCAAGCCTTGTGCGTAATTCATAATCTTGTCTGTATCTGCGTCATCACGAATAATCGGGATAATACCGACCTGATGCGGCGCAATGCGCGGCGGCATAATCATACCATCATCATCGCCGTGCGTCATAATCATCGCACCAACAAGGCGCGTTGAGATGCCCCAACTGGTGGTATAGGCAAATTGCTCGGCGCCTTCGCGACCCAAAAACTTAATGCCGCAAGACTTGGCAAAATTCTGCCCCAAATAATGCGACGTTCCGGCCTGCAAAGCCTTACCATCTTGCATCATCGCCTCAATCGTCAGCGTCATGTCCGCGCCGGGAAAGCGCTCATCGGCGGTCTTCTCACCCTTAATCACGGGGATCGCCAAAGACTCTTCTGCAAACGTTGCATAGACCTCCAACATTTTATGTGTATACTCGCGCGCACCATCTTCCGTTTCAAAGGCATTATGCCCCTCCTGCCACAGAAATTCAGATGTGCGCAGGAACAAACGCGGGCGCATCTCCCAACGCATCACGTTACACCACTGATTAAGCTTCAGCGGCAAATCACGATAGGACTGAATCCATTTGGACATCGAATCCCCAATGATCGTCTCTGACGTGGGGCGAATAACATAGGGCTCCTCTAGCTCGGCGGCTGGCGCGGGGCGAAGACCTTCCCCATCAGGATTTTTTTCTGCAGTTATGGCTCCTGTCTCTGGATCTCTGGTAAGTTTGATATAAAGAGGTTTATCATCGCTAGTTTTAAATTCTATTGTAGTTAAATTCGGAAAAAACACAATTTGAACATTTAAGACTTCTTTCCATTTTTGTTATCAGATGCCTCATCCTCCACAATAAAGAAGTTCCACAGTAAGTAGGGTTTATTAAAAGCT
>CAKZMN010000325.1 GCA_937128575.1 uncultured Alphaproteobacteria bacterium
ATTATCAAAACGAGTTCAAACGTTTCGATCTATTTCCGCATAAGGCAAAAAGAGCGAAGCGTATAATCAATACGTAAGCGATGAACAACGCAGTGCGGGAATAAATGGGAATGCCTAACAAATGAAAACAAGAGCAGAATTTAACTGGGAAGACCCCCTTCTTTTGGATGAACAACTCACCGATGAAGAGCGCATGATCCAGAAAACCGCACGCGACTATGCGCAGGAAAAGCTGCAACCGCGCGTGAATGATGCTTTTGAAACCGAAGAATTTGACCCCGCCATCATGCGTGAAATGGGCGAGCTAGGCTTGCTAGGCCCCATGATTGAGGGCTATGGCTGCGCCGGCTCCAACTATACCGCAAGCGGGCTAATCGCGAGAGAGTTAGAACGCGTCGATAGCGCGTACCGCTCCTGCTACTCCGTCCAATCCTCCCTTGTCATGTTGCCGATTTACCTGTTTGGCAACGAAGACCAAAAACAAAAATACCTGCCTAAACTCGCCACGGGCGAATATATCGGCTGCTTTGGGCTGACCGAGCCCGATGGCGGATCTGATCCCGGCGCAATGCGCACCCGCGCCAAGAAGGTCGATGGCGGCTACAGCGTTTCTGGTTCCAAGCAATGGATCTCAAACTCCCCCATCGCCGACGTGTTTATCATCTGGGCAAAAAATGACGATGACAAGATCATCGGCCTGATCCTTGAAAAGGGCATGAAGGGCCTGAGCGCTGATAAAATTCAGGGCAAAATGTCTCTGCGCGCCTCCCCCACTGGCGGCATTTCTATGGACGAGGTCTTTGTGCCCGATGAAAACCTAATGCCAGATGCTCAAGGATTAAAAGCACCATTCCTATGCCTGAACTCCGCACGTTTTGGCATCGCATGGGGCGCAATGGGCGCAGCCGAAGATTGCTGGCACCGCGCACGTGAATACACACTTGAAAGAGTTATTTTCGGCAAACCATTGGCGGGGCAACAGCTCATCCAGAAAAAACTAGCCGACATGCAAACCGAAATCACACTGGGGCTCAGCGCCGTCTTGAACCTGTCGCGCCTGCGTGACGTAGACCGCGCCGCGCCAGAGGCCATCTCGCTTCTAAAGCGCAATAACTGCGGCAAGGCCCTCGAAATTGCGCGCACCGCCCGCGACATGATGGGCGGCAACGGCATATCGCTGGAATATAACGTCATCCGCCACATGGTGAATTTGGAATCGGTCAACACCTACGAAGGCACCCACGACGTCCACGCCCTAATCCTAGGCCGCGCCATGACGGGCATCCAAGCCTTCGGATAAATTTGACATAAAAATAAATCTATCCTATAAACCTTCTTACTAAATGCAAAAGAAGGTAAAAAGCCAATGGGCACCAAGCACGAAAATTATGTGATTTTTGATACACTACAAAAAGAATTTGAAAAAAGCATGCATGTCTTTGATGGCAATCAAGTTGCGACAGCTCTAAATGGTGAAATTGTACTAACGCGTAACAAAAACCGATACAGCCAGTCCGTAGAATGGATTCGAAACTTCGATGACTGGCTTCTTCAAGGCGCCGGAAAATTCGCTGAACTGAAGCAGGTTCCATTCCACATAAACTTAAAATATGTCGAAGAAGACGGCGATTACAATCAATGGCTCAGCAACATGGCCACAAAAGCCATCAGCCAATCAATGGATTGGACACAACTAGAAGAAAAATTGACCTTTGAGAATAAATAAATGAAAACAGATAATCGCACAGAAATCATCCAAGGCCTCGTATCCGCCTTTAACCACAACCCAAAACTAAACAAGAAGCGCAGCCTTGTGGTTCTTGATGGTGGACGATTTATACTGAATCGTCAGGATAAAATGGCCGCGCGCGAAGATTGGATGCTTCAGGGCACGGGTAAGTTTAGTGGTTTAGAATTTATCTTTAATATCAAACAAGAAAACTCCACAAACAATGATGCGGAGTACATAAAGCCGATCGCCAAAAGCGCAGCAGAAAGCTTATTTGAGGTCGTAGGTCCTAAGGAGCTAGAGAATTACTTGGGAATGCGCTAAAAGCCGCCATAGGCGTTGGCTTGCTGCGCCCAGAAACGCTCAATCATCTTCAACGTATCATTCATGCTAGACAGCGCATCTGCGGTGATCTCAGTGCCTTCGATCTGCCCCTCATGACGGGCAAACATCTCAGAGATCATCGTTTTAAGCTCCAGTCCCTTTTCGGACAGCTTTACACGAATTGAGCGCTTATCATGTACGGAGCGCTCCTGCTCTAGATAGCCATTCTCAACCATCTTCTTCACGTTGTAAGATACGTTTGAACCAAGGTAGTAACCACGGATAGTCAATTCACCAACCGTCAGCTCATCATCGCCAATATTATACAAAATCATGCTCTGCACGTTATTGATGTCTTGGATGCCTTTTTTATCAAGCTCAACCTTAAGCACATCCAAAAAATGTCTGTGCAAACGTTCAATCAATTGAATGGCTTCGTAATATGGTGTCGGTGTCACGATGAAAGCTCCAAATATTTGTTCTTAAAGTGTGAAATAATTTATACGCGGCGCGACCAATGCGCAAAAAGGCAATAACTACTGAGAATCATAATAGAGATATTGAATGAATTAAAGGCTTTATTTCCTTTTCGGCGAAGCGCCAGCGTAAAAAAGAGATAGATTTAGTAAAAATCTACATATCGCTTAAATCATATCCTGTAGAGATAAAATATTCGTTAACAAGCTCTTCGCTCATAGCCTTCAAACTTACAGGCTCCCACTCCGGCTGCGCCCCGCGATCAATAACGGCGCGGCTAATGCCTTCATAAAGATCGGAGCGCTCAATAAATTTCTGCGCCAGCGCAAAATCCATATCCAAGACCTCTTCAACGGATTTACCCGCTGTGCGCTTTAAATACTCCGCCGTGACATAAATGCTAGATGGGGATTGTTCGTGCATAATTTCGAAAACCCCACTGGCCCAAACTGAGCCATTATCCTCTAAGGACTTTAAAATCCCATCAACCTCTTGCTCCGCAAAAACACTTTCAATTTTATCCGCATGCCCATCCATGGGCGCCGAGTTATCAGGCGCAACGTGCATAGAGGACAAAACGCTTTCAGCCTCACCGCCGCCAGACAGCTCATCAATAAGATAATCTTCGTGCTGCACCTTTATAAAATACTCGCCCGCGCCCGCATAAAACGCGTCTTCTGCATCAATCGTTTGCCCGGTCAGCGCAAGATAACGCCCAATATACCCCTTGAACTTGGCCAAGTGATGCATACTGCCGACATCGGGGAAAAACCCAATACCAACCTCCGGCATCGCAAAATGCGTGCGGTCCGTAATAACGCGGTACTTACTATTTCCGGCTAAACCATAACCGCCGCCCATCGTAATACCGTTCATAAAACTGATGATGGGTTTGGAGTAATTATAAATCTGCTTATTCAGCATATATTCTTCCGCAAAGAACATCGCAGGCACCTTCATATTCAGCGCGCCGCGGCGATAATCCATCCCCGCCTTATGCAGCGCCTTAATGTCACCGCCCGCGCAAAAGGCGCGCCCACCGGCGCCCTTAATCAAAATACTTTTAATTCCGCTATCTTTTTCCCATGCAAAAAGCGCCGCACATAAACTGCGCACCATCTCTAACGTCAGCGCATTAA
>CAKZMN010000326.1 GCA_937128575.1 uncultured Alphaproteobacteria bacterium
CTGGGTGGTGATTGGGGAATGTGCCATCAATATCTTGATAGAGCAAAACATGTTCACAAGGCAGTATCTCCAACAAACGCATAAGCATCTCACCCGCCGCGCCATTACCATTATCCCACGCAATTTTAAGCGGGCGCTGGTTTGTTAAATCCTTCAGCAGACGCGCTAAATAATCCTCGCGCACATCGCTTGTCTTTTGGCTGCCCTCGCCATTTTCAAAATCAGCATCGGCGGCGAGTTTCCCAATTTCTTGGATAAGCGCGCCATAAACACCTTCCTTGAGCAGCAGCATTTTAAAGCCGTTATAATCCGATGGATTATGCGATCCCGTAATCATAATGCCCGCATCCGCTTCATGATCCTTCACCGCGAAATACAGCATAGGGGAGGGGCCAAGACCAACATTCTCAACCGCGATGCCGCATTCCATCAAACCTTTGATTAAATGCTCCGCAAAAATGGGGGAGGTCGCGCGGCCATCATAGCCAACACAAACGGTTTCCCCGCCGCGCCTGCGTACAAATGTGCCAAAGGCACGGCCAAGATAATAGGCATCTGTTTCAGATAAGTTTTTGTCTATTTGGCCGCGAATATCATATTCACGCAAAATGGTCGGGGCAAAGACATGCCCATTTTCAGAAGAGTCTTTAGCCAGCATGCTTCTTCACAATCTCGGCGACATCTGCGCCAATATCACTATCGCTCATGCCATAGGCGATGTTGGCCTCGATGAAACCAAGGCGGCCGCCACAATCAAAGTGATCACCCGCAAAGCGTAAGCCATGGAAGGGTTGCGTCCCAATCAGGCGCGCCATCGCGTCAGTAAGCTGAATTTCACCGCCTGCGCCCGTTTCAAACGCGGATAGATGGTCAAATACTTCGGGCTGTAAAATATAACGGCCAATAACCGATAGAGTGGAGGGGGCGTCTGCGGGCTTTGGTTTCTCCACTAAACCGTTAACCGCAACCGTGTTTCCATCTTCTATGCCAATATCGACGATACCGTATTTAGAGGTTTCCTCGCGCGGCACATCCTTTACCGCAATCACATTGCCGCCATGATTGTTATAAGTATCAATCATCTGCGATAGACAGCCCTGCTTGTAATTCACCAAATCATCGGGCAGTAAAATCGCAAAGGGCTCATCCCCCACCAGCTTTTTAGCGCACCATATAGCGTGGCCGAGGCCGAGTGGCTTGGGCTGGCGCGTAAGGAAAAGACTACCCGCCGGCATCTCGGAATCGCGCACCTTGGCCAGCATGTCATGCTTGCCGCGCGCCTCTAATGTTTGCTCAAGCTCGGGCTGAAAATCAAAATGCTCTTCCAGCATTTCTTTGCCGCGACCCGTGACGAATATAAATTCTTCAATGCCCGCCTCGCGCGCTTCTTCGAACACATGCTGGATTAAAGGCTTGTCATTAATAGGCAGCATTTCCTTAGGCATGGCCTTGGTCGCGGGTAAAAAACGCGTACCTAAACCAGCAACGGGAAAAACAGCCTTGCGAACGGGTTTGATATTTGAATTCTGATTAGACATGAAAAACTGCTACTTATTTGATCTGTATACAAGTTTTCGCATTTTTTAACATGGTTTTCAAGCGATGCTTGGCTTATGTTTGATAGGTAAGCCTTAAGGATAAAATAATGAGCAATAAACCGGATTACATAGATAGAGTTCAAAAACTGCGCGCCTTAATGGCGAAGCAGGGCGTGCAGGGCTTTATTGTGCCCCGCGCGGACGAGTGGCAAGGCGAGTTTGTCGCCGAATATGCGGAGCGCCTGAGATGGCTCACCGGCTTTACTGGCTCGGGTGGCGCGGCGGTTGTGCTAGAAGGCGCCGCGATGCTGCTCACTGATAGCCGTTATACCCTGCAAGCCGCAGCTGAGGTGGATACAGATATATTTGAAGTGGTCAATGTCGTTGAAACGCCTATGGCAAAATGGCTGGCCGAGCATTGCGGCGAAAAAACTGTTGTCGCATATGACGCCCGCCTGCACACGCCTGACCAGTTAGAAAAATTACGCGCAGAAGGTTTAACCCTGCGCGCGGTTGATAATTTGATTGATGCGCTGTGGGATGATCAGCCCACTCCACCCCAAAGCGAAGTAAGGCTCTTCCCCGAGCATATTGCCGGACGTAGTGCGCAGGAAAAATGCACAGCGGTTGGTGAGGCGCTGCGCAGTGAAGGACTAGAGCGCTTTATTGTAACATTGCCCGATTCAATTGCTTGGCTACTGAATATTCGCGGGCAAGATACGGCTTACATTCCGGTGGCTCTATCTTATTTGATCATTGATCAAAGCGGCGCCGTAACGTGGTTTATCGACCCTATGCGCGTACCAGAAAATGTGCAGGCGCATTTGAGACCGCAGGTAAATATTGTGAAACCTAGCGAAATGGAAGCCACTTTATCCAATTTGCCAAAGGGTGAAAAAATAGGAATAGACCCAAAGCATAGCGCCGAATGGTTTAATATCGTTTTGAAAAAGGCGGGGGCTGAAATTTGTCCGCTCAAAGATCCATGTATCATGCCCAAATCCCTGAAAACACCGCAGGAGCAAAAGGCCATTAGGCAAGCGCACGTAACGGACGCCGTAGCGCTAGTTAAGTTTTTAGCGTGGATTGATTGTGCGCATTCTCTTGAAGATATAACGGAGATGAGCGCCGCCGCGCGCCTGCGCGAATTTAGAGCGCAAAGCGATGAGTTTTTAGGCAGCAGCTTCCCAACCATTTCTGGATTCGGGGCTAATGGCGCAATTGTTCATTACCGCGCCAAACCACACACCGATACAAAAGTCACGGGAGATAGCCTGTTGCTCGTGGATAGTGGCGCACAATATCAGGGCGGCACAACGGACATTACGCGCACCATTTTGATTGGTGCGCCAAGCGATGAAATGAAAGAGATCTTTACCCGCGTTTTAATGGGGCATATTGATGTCGCCAGAGCCGAGTTCGCAAAAGGCACGCTGGGTAAAGACATAGATGCATTGGCGCGCGCGCCTTTGAAGGAAGTCGGACAAGACTTTGCGCACGGCACTGGGCATGGCGTTGGTTGTTATCTTGCTGTGCATGAAGAGGCGGCAAATTTATCGCCAAGAGGGGAAGCGGCGCTGCAGGTAGGTATGCTCATTTCTAATGAACCAGGGTATTACAAGGAAGGTGAGTACGGCATTCGCATTGAAAATTTGGTTCTGGTTGAACCGCGTGGTGATAAGCTAGGTTTCGAAACGGTAAGCTTTGCGCCTATTGATCAGCGTTTAATCGTCACCGACATGCTCTCCAGCGCGCAGCGCACATGGCTAAATGAGTATCACGCGCAAGTCTTGGGAAAGATCAGCAAATATTTGGATGGCGATGATAAGGCGTGGTTAAGCCGCGCAACCCAAGCTCTATAGCTTGTTTTTAACTTCTTCTTCATCAACAAACTCAAGTTCTTCATCGGGCACTTGAATATATTCACGCTCTTCTTTTTCTTTCAGAATTTTATACTCCGCCGCCATTTGCGGGTGGAACAATGTATGCGCCAGCAAGTTGCGTGTGAAGGATGATTGCATCAAAGGCTTTGTCGCAATCAACTCTTGAACCATAAGATAGGTGTCGGCGAATACTGCGCGAATGCGTACGGCATTTGCCGGTTGTGATTTGGAACCCTTTGATACAAAAAACGTAGTCTCCAATACAGGAAAGCCATCTGGGCTTTGCATAGTGTTAAAGGAGATATCAACTGGGTTCTTGATATATCTTTGGATGTGTTTGCTCATGATTAAATATTTTGCAGCCTTAAAGTTAATCACTTGCTTGGTTGTGTGGCCGGATATTTTGTAAAGAATTTTACTGTTTCGCACAGGGTCATTCACAATCAGGCTAACACTTTCTGTATCGTCCTCAGACTCAATTTTAGGCTCTGCTGTAACATAAGGCTTTAGTTTTGGAGGAAACAAAGCGCTAAATATTTTGCGCGGAGATGTGACCTCAACCCATTCATCAATGATATTGCCTTCGGTTCTAGTGTTACCTCTTTTTAAAAGCATTGAATTGAAGAAGTCTTGAGAGCGCAGAGAAAATGCGCCTTGATCGGAGGATAGTAAGATTTGTTGAATTTTGGAGGTGTCAGAATATAGTATTTTAGCACGTAGCGCCTGAAGGCCAAGCTCTTCGTCTCTATAAGTCATATAAATTTCACCACCCGGAACGCGGTCATAATATTTCTTTTCTTTGTTCTTTAGGAGAGCATTTTTAGAGCGATAAAACTCAATGTATTTATTAAGTTCATAATCGATCAAAAAGTTTTTTTCTTCCGGGGTTAGCGCGGGGCCAATCGTTTGGTCGTGCTGAATAATGTAGTTTTTTACATTATCTTTGAATGGCCTTTGATCAATCTCCGAAGATAGTTTTTCGGTGTTCAAAACAGTTTCGTTGCTGATACGAAATGTTTTGCGCTCGGACGTGTTGGTTTCCGGGGCTTTGGTTTGAAACAAACCAGACTGAGAAAAATAGGGCACCATTTCATCACTAGCGGCCATTAGGGGGGCGCTCATGAAACAGAAAGCCATAATAAGGGCGCTAAACAAAGAGAAGCATTTAATGTGATGATACATGAAAAAATAACCAGATGGGTGAATGAATAAAACCTCAACCTCAATGGTAACATAACTATTTTACTCTGAACAATCCGTTGCTCCAATTTATATAGGGAAGGCATTGGGCAACAAAAAACCGCTGAAAATATCAGCGGCTTTTATATTCTTTAATTTAGATGCAAATAGCTTCTAGAAGCCATCGCGATCGCGACGTTTACGATCAAGCTTACGGCAACGACGAATAGACTCGGCTTCTTCGCGTGCTTTCTTCTCTGACGGCTTTTCATAGTGACGACGAAGTTTCATCTCACGAAAAATACCCTCGCGCTGCATTTTCTTTTTCAGCACTTTCAGAGCTTGCTCTACGTTATTGTCTCTAACATTAACACTGACCACAGTGTTCACCCCTTTCAAAAGGTTTAGATTTGATAAAAAAGCCCGCAAATAAGCGAGCGTGCGTAGTGATATCATTATCACCAGTAAAAGCAAAGAAAAAATTAACAATGCTGATTTTCATACTGGAAGCATAAGGTTTTCAGGATGAAAACCATAGTTGTGGATCATAATAGGGATGAAGCTGTGGATAGAATTGTGCAGCGCAGCTAGGTTGTTCATAACTCTTATGAGACCCTTTTACTTAAGTCTTGGCCGTTTCTGGTCAAAATCTAAAAACCATTAGAAAGGAATAGGCAATGAAAAAGGAAATTGCTGAATTTATCGGTACCTTCACACTGGTTCTGTTTGGGTGCGGCGCTGCCGTAATCGCAGGCAGTTCGGTTGGAGTTCTAGGTATAGCGCTAGCATTTGGTTTGGCATTAGTGGCCATGGCATACGGGATTGGTCCCGTGTCCGGTTGTCACATTAATCCAGCCGTAAGCTTCGGTGCATATATCGCC
>CAKZMN010000327.1 GCA_937128575.1 uncultured Alphaproteobacteria bacterium
GTTAGAAATTCCTGCATTGCCAGAAGACGATTCTGTTGATGACAATTTGTTTTATGACGCAGATGCGTTATTGCCCAGTGGTGAAATGGGCGTAAAGGGTGGTCCGCGAAAGGTTAACCCAAGACTGGAGCCAGGCTCTAAATATATCGTAGTAAAGAAAAATTACGGCGCAGGATCGCATAAGGCGAAGCTTGTCTCTGCTGAGCGCGCAATGACTTTGGGGCGCTTCGACTCTGCGCTGATGATGTATGACGAGCTATATGCAAGAAACAAGCGTGACCCTAACGTTCTTTTGGGGCGCGCAACTGCCCTGCAAAAGCTGGGTCAAACAGAGGCCGCTATTCAGGCTTATGAAGCTGTTCTTGATCTCAAGCCTAAAAACGTAGAGGCGCAAATAAATATGATTGGTTTGTTGGGGCAGCGCTATCCCGCCGTTGCATTGCGCCGCTTAGAAGATCTAAGAGATGGCAATCCGAACCATGTTGGCGTTGCAGCGCAAATCGCTGTTGTTCAGGCCGAGCTTGGTCATTATGATGAGGCTATTAAATATCTAGGCCTTGCCGCAGGTATGGAGCCACATAACGCAAACCATGTATTCAACATGGCGGTTATCGCAGATCGTACCGGCAATAAAAAAGAGGCTGTTAAATATTATGAGCAAGCTCTGGAAATCGACACGGTTTATGGTGGCGGGCGTACAATTTCCCGTGACGTCGTATTTGAGCGCCTAGCACGCTTGCGCTAATGCTTGTTCTCGAAAGCATATCCTTCATAATTTTTGGTTTGATTTTAGGTAGCTTCGCTACAGCCATCATCCATCGTGAACCTCAAAAAATATCTTGGGGGCTGGGTGGTGAAAAACCAGCGCAAGAAAAACCGCATCGCTCCGCCTGCCAATCATGTGATCAGCCATTATTATTCAGAGATCTTGTGCCCGTCTTCTCATGGTTGCTGCTAAAGGGGAAGTGTAGGCATTGCCAAACAAAAATATCACCTGGCTATTTATGGATAGAGCTAGGTTGCGCTATTACTGCGCTTTTGGTTTATTTAAGTTTTGGTATGGCAATTCATAGCGCTTTTTTGCTTATTGTGCTGCCGTTCCTTGCGGCGCTTTTGGTTATTGATCTGCGTCATATGATTTTACCAAACAAGCTCGTCTTGATGGTCGGCGTTATTGGCATGCTTCGGCTTGTTATCGAAGGCTTCGTGTTCGAAACAATTAATCCAGCGATTGTTGGAATGAATTACGTTTTTGCCGCTTTTATGTATGCTGGCCTTGCGCTGCTACTCAGTTGGTTTTTTCGCTCCGTCTTTAAAAAAGAGGCTCTTGGCTTTGGTGATGTAAAATTCTTTGCGGTCGCGGGATTGTGGCTCGGGCTGTTTAATTTATCGTATTTTTGTATAGGCGCCGGAATTTTAGGCGTTATCGTTGCAATAATTTGGAAGGCTGTAAAAAAAGAGAGCGTATTTCCCTTCGGTCCTGCGCTTATTTTGTCCTTTTACGGTCTTTTACTTCTAGATGGTTCTCTTTTCTAAAGAAACACGGTAAAATAATAAAAACATCAAGGCTTCACTTTCCATTTATAAAATTAGCGTAAAACTATCTTTTAAGGTTAAAATTATTCTAGCGCCTAAAATTCATAGGAGATTATCTTGGACTTAACACAGCTCTTGGCTTTCACGATGCAAAATGACGCATCCGACCTTCATTTAAGCGCCGGTAGCCCGCCTATCATCCGTACGCACGGACATTTGAAACGTGTAAAGGCCGATCCGCTATCTAGTGATGATATTCGTACGATGTTGTATTCGGTTATGACGGAAGATCAGCGCGCTGAGTATGAAAAAGATATGGAGTTGGATTTTGCGATCGCTCTTGGTGAAAAGGCACGTTTCCGTGTGAATGGATTTACAACGCGTTTGGGTGCATCTGCTGTGTTCAGAACCATCC
>CAKZMN010000328.1 GCA_937128575.1 uncultured Alphaproteobacteria bacterium
ATTCGCTCGCCGAGGGTGCGATCAAGATCAAGGATTTGATCAAGATGTGCACGCGCCTCAAGATGCCTGCGGTTGCGGTGACGGACAGCAATAATATGTTTGGCGCGATGGAATTTGCGCTAGAGGCCAAAAAGAACGGTGTGCAGCCGATTTTGGGTACGCAGATGTTGGTGGGGCCGGAAGAGCATCAATTGGTTTTCCTGGCGCAAGACGAGACGGGATACCGTAATCTTTCACGGTTAATCAGTGATGCCTATATGCTTGGTGAAGACAATGTTCAGGTTGCGATTAACCCTGATTTGCTGGCGCCGCACAGCGAAGGCTTGATTTGTTTGAGCGGTGGATCAAAGGGTGCGATTGTTCAGCATCTATTTCATGGTCAAGATGACAAGGCGGAAGAAGAGCTTTTATTCCTAAAGGGGATTTATGGCGACCGTTTTTATATTGAGCTACAGCGTCATGGCTGGGCGGAGGAAGAGGCAAGCGAAGAGCGCCTGATTGATTTGGCGTACAAACATGATGTGCCGCTTGTCGCAACGAATGATTGTTACTTTGCCGAGCGCAGTGGGCATGAGGCGCATGACGCGCTACTTTGTATTGCGGAGGGGCGCTACATCACCGAGGCCGATCGGCGCAAGGTGACGCCGGAGCATTATTTTAAAACGCCCTATGAAATGGCGGAACTGTTCGCGGATGTGCCAGAGGCGATTTCGAACACCGCCGTTATTGCCAAGCGTTGTTCCTATCTATTAGAAGCGATTGATCCGATTTTGCCGGCCTTTGATACCAAGGGCGGTCGAAGTGAGTATGAAGAATTAAAGGCGCAATCTGAAGAGGGATTGAAGTGGCGTTTGGAGACTTTTGTTGAGGAAGGCACAGAGCAAGCGCCGTATTTTGAGCGTTTAGAGTTTGAGCTGAATGTTATTAAGAATATGGGTTTTCCGGGGTATTTTCTGATTTGTTCGGATTTTATTCGGTGGGCAAAGGATCATAATATCCCGGTGGGGCCGGGGCGTGGTTCTGGTGCGGGTTCGGTTGTGGCATGGGCGCTGAAGATTACTGATCTTGATCCGCTTGCGCTTGGGTTACTGTTTGAGCGGTTCTTGAACCCCGAACGTGTATCCATGCCGGATTTTGATATTGATTTCTGTCAGGAGCGCCGCGACGAAGTTATTCGTTATGTGCAGGATAAATACGGTCATAGCCGCGTGGCGCAGATTATTACCTTTGGTAAATTGCAGGCGCGTGCGGTGGTGCGTGATGTTGGGCGAGTTTTACAAATGTCCTATGGGCAGGTGGACCGCATTGCCAAGATGATCCCGAATAATCCAGCCGCGCCAATGACCCTGCAAGAAGCCTTGGACGCCGATCCAGATTTACGCCTTGAGGCGAAGAAGGATGATACGCAGAAGAAGCTGATTAATGTCGCGCTACAGCTAGAGGGGCTTTATCGCCATGCTTCGACGCATGCGGCGGGTTTGGTGATTGGCGATCGTGATTTGCACGAGCTTGTGCCGCTTTATCGTGACCCGCGCTCCGACATGCCGGTGACGCAGTTCAATATGAAATATGTTGAGCAAACGGGCTTGGTGAAGTTTGACTTTCTTGGTTTGAAAACCATGACCGTGGTGCAAAAAACCGTTGAGATGATTAAGGCGAATAAGGGGGAGGATATTGATATTCTTCGCGTGCCTTTGGATGATCGAGCGGCTTATGACTTAATAGCTAGCGGCGCGACGGTTGGTGTGTTCCAGTTGGAAAGTGCCGGTATGCGCGATGCGCTTCGTAAAACCAAGCCGGATAGGTTCGAAGATATTATCGCGCTTGTGTCGCTTTATCGTCCGGGTCCGATGGATAATATTCCGCAATATGCGCTTGTGAAAGAGGGCAAGGCGGAGCCGGATTATATGCATCCGAAGCTTCAACAATATCTGGAAGAGACCTACGGCATTATGATTTATCAGGAGCAGGTCATGCAAGCCGCGCAGGAGCTTGCCGGGTATACGCTTGGCGGCGCGGATTTACTTCGTCGCGCGATGGGTAAGAAAATTCAGGCTGAGATGGATGCGCAGCGCGAGATGTTCGTTAAGGGATCGGCGGAGCATAATGACGTGCCGGAGAAGCAGGCCTCTGAAATTTTTGATCAAATCGCGAAGTTCGCGGGTTACGGCTTTAACAAATCTCACGCGGCGGCTTATGCGTTGATTGCCTATTGGACAGCGTGGCTGAAGGCGCATCATCCGCTTGAATTTATGGCCGCCTCTATGACGCTTGATCTGGGGAATACGGATAAGCTGAGTATTTTTAAGCAAGATATGGATCGCAGTGATTTGAATTTACTGCCGCCGGATATCAACCGGTCTTTGCCGACATTTATTGTTGAGGGTGATGGTGTTCGCTACGCTTTGGCTGCGCTTAAGGGCGTGGGTGAGCAGGCGATGGTTGAGATCGTGGGGGAACGTACAGAAAATGGCGCTTATAAATCATTAGAAGATTTCGCGCAGCGCATTAATTACAAGGCGATGAATAAGCGCCAGTTTGAACAATTATCCTGCGCGGGTGGATTTGACAGTTTGAACAATAATCGCGCGCAAATGATTTCTGCCTCCGAAACAGTGCTGCGTTATGCCCAGAGCTTGGCGGAGGAGCGCGCCGCAGGGCAGGTGAGTTTGTTTGGCGGCGGCGGTGATGGCGGGGCGGATGGTTTGGGTATGCCGGATATTCAGCAATGTCCACCGTGGGACCCATTAGAGCGATTGGCGCGCGAGTTTAAGGCCGTTGGGTTTTATCTGTCTGCGCATCCGCTTGATAGTCGTCAGCAGCAATTTGAGAATTTAGGCGTATCCAGCGTGGCGGACGTAGAAGTGGCGCTTGTGAACAAACAAGCGGCGCGGTTCCAGATGGCTGGGGTTTTGCTGAAGAAGCAAGAGAAGGTCTCGCAGAAGGGTAATAAATATGCGTTCCTTCAGCTTTCCGACCCAACGGGCATTTTTGAAGTGACGCTGTTTTCTGATTTGCTTTATTCATGCCGTGACCATTTGGTCGCGGGGGAGCCGCTGCTTCTGACTGTTGAGGCGGAGGTGCGCGAGGATCAAACGCGCTATACGGCGACGAAAATTCAACCCCTAGAGCAAGCGCTTGAGAGTAAAATTCGTCAAATACAAATACATATGGAGCAGGGCACGCCCGCGCTTAAGATTAAAGAGCTGCTGGACGTGGAAGGTTCAGGCATGGCGGAAATTATTTTGAATGTTCACATCGATCAAAACCGCATTGCGAAAATCAAGCTGCCCGGACGGTGGAGTTTGAATGCAAAGGCGCGTAACACTATACGTGTGGAAGAGGGCGTGCAGGAAATTCTAGAGGCGTGATTTTCTGCGCAAATGAATTTGACACTGCCCCTGCATGATTTATAACTGAAGTCTAACAAGAGGGCGATGACTGTGAAGAAAAATCTTGAGGCTTGGGACGTATCGGAACATGATTTTCCGCGCACAGGTAGTTTAGCAGAGAAGTTAGAGTTTTGTCTGCGCTACGCCATTCTCGTGCACGCCACCTATAATTCCCAGCCATAGTATTTCAGAATTGATAATGACACGGTGTCGTTTTATGCGGATCGTCGTCATGCGCTTCCCGTGATTGATGCGGATGATCGCCAGCTGATTATGTCTTGCGGGTCTGCGCTTTATAATTTGCGCCTCGCCATTCGTTATTTCGGATATCAAGAATATGCGCAGCTTTTGCCCAACCCGGCGGACGAGAATTTAATCGCGCGTGTGCAAATCAGTGACACAGGCACATCAGCCACAGACGAAGAACAGGCTCTGTTTAAGGCGATTACGCCCCGATGCATGAACCGCAGCGCATTTCAAGATAAGCGCGTTTCTAGCCAGACTTTATTGCCGCTCAAGGAAGCGGCGAAGAAAGAGGGCGCGTGGCTGCATGTTTGTGAAGGGGATGAGCGCGACGTTATCGGGCATTTTGTGGCCGAGGGCGATCAAATCCAGATGAGCAGTAAGAATTTCAGGCGTGAGCTTGCCTCTTGGGTGAATGAGCGTCGCTACGTTAGTGGTGATGGTTATCCTGATTATGCGCGCAGCTTTAAGGAGCTGATGAGTTCGCCTAAGCCTAAAATTCTACGCCGTTTTGAAAGCGCGCCGGGGCAGGGTGTGCAAGATGATGAGATAGCCGCGGGCTGTCCGGCGATTGTGATTATCGGCAGTGAGAAGGGCGGTGATGTTGACCGTTTATATGCGGGGCAGGCTTTTATGCGTGTGCTTTTGCAGGCGGAGGCGCTCGGCCTTTCCGTTTCAACGCTGAACCAGCCCTGTGAGGTGCCAGAGCTTCGTTTGCGGCTGCATGATGAAATTGATGCGCAGAACATGCGCCCGCACTTTATATTGCGTATTGGCTATGGTGATCCGGTTGTGAACCACATGCCGCGCAGGCCGCTGGAGACCTTTATTGAGCGCGGGAATGAGGCTCAGTCGCCAATGCCCAAGCCGTCAAATGACGTAAGCGATGGCGCACAGAAAACGTCTATATTGGGACGCTTGTTTGGTCGTCGTTAGTTTTACGCCTTTTTTATCGTCTTTTTTGCTTGCAAGGCGGCGCTTTTCCTTATAAAACACGTTCAACTTAAATTCACATGCGGGATTTGGGACTTTGGAGGAGACATCTTCATTAGCCCGTCCGGTGTAGAGCAGGTGCTCTATACGTATTCCGCAGAGGTACAACCGGAAAAGGAAATATAAAATGGCATTACCTGAATTTACTATGCGTCAACTATTGGAAGCTGGCGTTCACTTTGGTCACCACACACGTCGTTGGAACCCTAAAATGCGCCCATTCATCTTTGGTGTGCGTAATGGTGTTCACATTATCGATCTTCAACAAACTGTT
>CAKZMN010000329.1 GCA_937128575.1 uncultured Alphaproteobacteria bacterium
GGGTGATCCCGCGCAGATCGCCAAGGCCATCGCCATCATCATCCTGATAGGATCGTGGATAGACCTGATAAATAACCGCGCCGCGCCACCATTCATTCGACATGGATTTTGCCTTCTAGATACAGCGCGGCCTGGCCAGTTATGTGCACTTGATCATTTTTTATTTCACAGATAAGCGAGCCGCCGCGGGCTGAGATTTGTCGAGCATGCATTTTGGTTTTGTTTAGTTTTTGCGCCCAGTGCGGCGTGAGGACGCAATGCGCGGAGCCAGTAACGGGGTCTTCATCAACGCCATATTGCGGGCAAAAGAAGCGCGAAACGAAATCTACGTTTGGGTCATCGCTTGGGGCGGTGACGATAAGGAAGCCAATATCGTCTATGGCTTTTAAGGCATTGAAGTTTGGTTTTAGCGCCTTGATTTCTGCCTCGCTATTAAAGCTAGCCATCCAATATTTTCCCTCATAAAGAGCGGAGGGCGCTTGGCCTAGCGCGCTTTCAATATCGGCGCGCGGGGCGGTTTCTTTCACGTCCCAGATAGGAAAGCTCATGAGTAGGCCGTTATCAGTTTGTTCAACGCCTAGCGGGCCGGAGCGGGAGGAGAATGTTACGCGCGGTTTTGTGAAGCCTAGCTTTTCGAAGATAACGTAGGCGGTGGCGAGTGTTGCATGGCCGCATAAATCAACTTCGCCGCCGGGCATAAACCACCGCAGGTCGTAATCAGCCTCTGTGGTTTTTGATGGAATAAAAAAGGCGGTTTCGGACAGGTTGTTTTCAATGGTGATGTTTTGCATCAATTCATCGGGCAGCCATTCCTTGAGTGGGCAAATCGCGGCGGGGTTGCCACCAAAGACGGCGCTTGTGAAGGCGTCAACTTGGTAGAGATTAAGCGTAGTCATTTTTAGTTATCCTCTAATGCGGCTTTGAAGGCGGCTTCGACGTGGATACGGGTGGTGTCGAAAATGGGGGCGGTGAAATCATCTTGTCCGATTAGGCATGTGATTTCGGTGCAGCCAAGGATAATGCCTTGTGCGCCGCGCGCCAGCATGTCGTTACATATGCGGATATATTCGGCCTTGGAAGGTTCGGTGATGATGTTCTGGCATAGCTCATCAAAGATGATGCTGTTTACGCGGTCTCTGTCTTCTTGCTCTGGCACAATGACGGTAATGCCGCGATCTTCGATACGTTTTTTGTAAAACTCTTGCTCCATCGTGAAGGAGGTGCCGAGTAGGGCAATGCTATTCAACCCCGCCGCGCTTATGGCGTCTGCCGTGGCGTCCGCGATATGGATGAGGGGGATGGAGGTGGCTGCTTCAATGTCTTTTGCCACCTTGTGCATGGTGTTGGTGCCAATGAGTATAAGCCCCGCGCCCATTTGTTCTAGCTTTTGCGCCTCGCTGGAGAGATAGGCGCTGGCGCCGTTCCAATCATCTGCGGCTTGGAAGGATTTGACCTTCGCCCAATCGAGGGAGTTAAGTAGAATTTTGGACTCGTTTACCGGGCCCAGCTGTTCCTGCGCCAATTCATTGAGCCACTTATAATAATGGAGGGATGAGACCCAGCTCATCCCTCCAAGAATACCAATCGTCTTCATTTGAAAACTTTCAGGAGATTATTGCGCTGCTTTTTCGTCTGCACCTAGCAGATCTTTTACCGCGTCGCCAGTGGCTTCGGCGGCATCTTCAACAGCGTCAACTGTTGCGGACGCTGCGTCTTTAACGGCCTCAACCGCGTCAGAGCCAGCAGTCATATCAGCCGCAATGGTCATTTTCTCGATCTTGTCTGGATTTGCCGGTGGCTCACCCTTGGCGACTTTATCGATTTCGGCCATGCCGTCTGTCACTTGTGCGAATACTGTGTATTGACCCGTTAGGAAGCTACAGCCTGTATCTGTGAAACAGAAGAAGAACTGTGAATTTGCACTGTTTGGATCTTGGGTTCTGGCCATGCCCACTGTTCCGCGCTTATAGGCGTAGTCGGAAAATTCAGCAGGAAGATCAGGCAGATCGGAGCCGCCCATGCCTGTGCCGGCAGGATCACCCGTTTGTGCCATGAAGCCATCAATAACGCGGTGGAATACCACGCCATCATAGAAGCCTTCGCGCGCCAAAGTTTTGATGCGCTCAACATGTTCTGGCGCAATGTCTGGCAATAATTCCATTGTTACTGTTCCGCCGGTAGACAGGCTAACGTAAACTGTGTTTTCAGGATCGGCGGCATTTGCGCCGTCGGTGGCTGCTGTCATGATTAGTAAACTCCCAGCTGTAAGCATTAAACGTTTGAACATTGGTATACCTCTAATTGATCAACGTGTATTTAAAAAAATGTGACTATCACACCATAATTGGTGCCATAGGATAGGGGGGAATGCAAGGGCTTGTCGGGTCGCTTAAGCGGTTTGTCTGCCAGCAGATGTGTTATGGGATTTAACCATGTCTTTTAAGGTCTCAAGACATGAGCAACATTGCGGTTTTTCGCCACCAGAACACGTGCTGTATACGGTCGACATTTTGCCACAGCCGCCCTGCTCAAGGTGGGCTTTGACCTTTTTGTCGCTAAATGGATGACACAAACATACCATCATTTTTTTACGGCTCCCATTTTCCTTTATGCTCCGTTACATCGTTACTCACGTATTTTAAATACGCTTCGCTCCTCGTGCCTCGCCTAAAGAAAAAGCGAAGCCGTAAAATGCGAAAAAGATGCGCGAGGGCAATTGCACTTGAGAATCATTATTATCCTAATTTTCTGGTAATGCAAGTCATTTGCAACTGGTGTTCTTGACTCATACACAAATATGTTTAATTGTTTTATTATGGAAATTTAAACAGGAGCGTACGCATGTCTGAAAACACTTTGAAATCACCAATTAATGTGGGTGGCCCTATCGATGTTGGTTCTCCAAAAATGTTAAGCGTCGTGTTTAATAAAGGCAGCGATGTGATTGGTAGTTCTCCCGTGGCAGAAAGAGACGGCAGGAGCCCGGTTTTGGAACAGGGTGGTGGGCATAACCATGATTCTGACCCGGAAAGAATTATTTTGGTTTCTACGGACGCTGATGTTCAGGCTCAAGGTGACTTTGACGGTTTAAGTCCGGTTAACGAATTTGCTTATGATCCTGCGGCGTAATATTTGCCTTTAATATAAGAATTTAAAAAGCGCGCTGTGGATTGCTCCTCAGCGCGCTTTTTTGTGTTTGTATTTTGTGGCTGCTTATTCGCCAGCTTCCGCGTCTAGCGGGCTTTCGGAATTGATTTGGATATAGTTTTGGATGCCCATATCTTCGATCATCTGAAGCTGTGTTTCTAGGTAATCAACGTGGCCTTCTTCCTCGCTCAAGATGCGGATGAATAGATCGCGCGTTACGTAGTCTTGTACAGAATCGCAATGTTTGATTGCTTCTTTATAAGCCTTAACGCCCTCTAGCTCGATCTTTAGATCGCATTCTAGGATTTCCTTCACGTCTTCACCGATCCAAAGCTTGGCCAGTTCCTGAAGATTTGGAATGCCCTCAAGAAACAAGATGCGCTTGATTAGGTCATCAGCGTGCTTCATTTCCTCGATTGATTCGTTGTATTCGTGCTTGGCTAGCTTTGTAATGCCCCAATCTTCGAGCATACGTGAATGCAGGAAATATTGATTGATCGCGGATAGTTCTTTTTTCAAAGCATCATTAAGATGTGCAATTACTTTTTTGTCGCCCTTCATGGGATTGTCCTCTCTATTGGTTTTTTAAGATAGTGCGCGTTGCAATATTGAATCGATATGCTGCGTGTAATTCTTGTAGTTAAAGATAGAGTTCAGTTTACTTTTGTCAAGTTTTTCAGTGACTTGTGAATCACTCTCAAGCGCATCTTGAAGCGTGAGGGAGCCTTTTCCGCTGCTGCGGTCTTCCCATACTTGCATGGCGTTGCGCTGCACGATGCGGTAGGCATCTTCGCGGCTGATGTCGGCTTGTGTTAGGGCGAGCATAACGGATTGAGAGAACACCAGCCCGCCGGTCATTTCCAAATTGTGCATCATACGTTCAGGATAGACGAGGAGCTTGTCCACGATCCCAGCCAGGCGATTAAGCGCGTAATTTGCGGATATTAAGGCGTCGGGTAAAATTGTCCGTTCTACGGAGGAGTGAGAGATATCACGCTCATGCCATAGGGCCACATTTTCAAGCGCAGGCACAACGGCGGCGCGGATGATGCGGGCCTGTCCGGTTAGGTTTTCTGTGCCGATGGGGTTGCGCTTATGCGGCATGGCGGATGAACCCTTTTGCTTTTTATCGAAATATTCTTCGGCCTCACGCACCTCTGTGCGTTGCAGGTGGCGAATTTCAATAGCGAGGTTTTCGATAGAGCTGGCGATGCCGCCAATGGTGCAGAAAAATTCTGCGTGGCGATCACGGGGGATCACCTGCGTTGAAACTGTTTCAGGGCGCAGGCCTAGGCTTTGCGCGACGTGGGCTTCTACTTGCGGGTTTACGCTGGCGTAGGTGCCGACCGCGCCGGAGATTGTACAGACTGAAATCTCTTCCTTCGCGCGCTCTAGGCGTTCCTTATGGCGTTTAAAGGCCGCGTAATGTCCGGCCAGTTTTAAGCCGAATGTTGTGGGTTCGCCGTGAATGCCGTGGGACCGGCCAATACATAGCGTGTCTTTATGTTCTTCGGCGCGTTTCTTAAGGGCGGCCATGACCTTTGTGACATCGGCCAGCAATATATCAGCGGCCTGTTTTAGCTGAACCGCGAAGCATGTGTCAACCACGTCAGAGCTGGTCATGCCTTGGTGAACGTAGCGGCTTTCTTCGCCCACATGCTCAGCGACTGATGTGAGGAATGCAATTACGTCGTGCTTTACTTCGGCCTCAATTTCGTCGATACGTTTCACATCAAACCCACCTTTTTCGCGAAGGGCTTTTGCTGCGCTTTGCGGGACAACGCCAAGATCGGCCATTTTCTCGAGCGCTACGGTTTCGATTTCTAACCAGATTTTGAATTTATTCTCTGGTTCGAAGATGGCAGTCATTTCGGGGCGTGAATAACGTGGGATCATTTTTAATCGTTTCCATTCATCCCCTGACAGCGTTTCGGCACTCCTTACGTAGTTTTATACTACGCTGCGTCGTTTGTGCCTTGTCAGGGAATAAAGCGAAACGACTTATGTGCTTTTAAATTTTTATTATGCGCCTGAAAATATAGAGCTTTAGGGTTGGGATCAAGGGCTGTTTGCTTGGTTTTTTACTGCTCCACAGCTTGTGTTTGTTAAGAGGTTCTTAAAACCTGTCTTATATACTTGGAGCCATTGAAGGGTAAGGGTTTCAGGGTGTTTTATGAGTGATCCAGAATCAGGCGCGGCAAACCAGCCGCCTTATATATTAAAATATTACGAGCAGTTTCGCGCGGAAAGCGGCGATAACAGTCCCTATATCCCTAAGCGAGATTATATCGCGCCCGATGGTGGTACCCACCGTTTTACGCATGCGGGTGTTGGTCACAAAGGTAAGAGGAGCGGCGGCCTTAGTAATGAAGTTGATGCGCCCGTTATTCAAATTCACGAACATGAAGTAGAGCCAGAGCCGATAGAGGGCGCGGGTAATATATTTTTTGAAACGGATGCACGCACCCTTGATGGAACAGTTTCTGGTGTTGAGGGGATATCCAATGCCAATTTAGAGCAAATTGTTGATGTTTTATATGAACATCCTGATTTTAAGCTGGAGCTTGCTGGATATGCAGATCGCGTTGGAGATGATGCCTATAACCAGAAATTGTCCGCGGATCGTTTAGATGTGGTGCGCGAGGAAATTGGACGTTTATATATTCAGCGCGGATTAGAGGGCGCTTCTGAAAATGAAATTGAAACAAAAACAGCGTCTTTACGCGCAGAGTTCGATGCGAAGATCAAGCTAAACACAGAGCAGAAAACTGGATTTGAAGAAACGGCGAGAAAGCAAACCGCGGACGGCGTGGCTGAACAGCTTAATCGATCTGTTGCCATATCTTATGTTGTTCCACCGGGGGAGCCGGAGGTGGATAAAACATATTCTGCGCATAAGGGCGCTGATACGGATAACCATTCTCATACTGTTGTTATTCCGGTGGATGGGTTGGGCTCGTCCAGATATTTAATCAAGGCGCAGCCAAAAATTACTTACAACACTGAGGCGGAGAACTTCGTGCTGGCAGAGAAAAATGTGCATGTGGTTATGCAAGTATCAGCCGCCGAGCGCTTTTTTGTCGACTTGGATGCAACGGAAGATAGGGTGGCGAAAGAGTACAGGTTTTTAGTTGAGGCGGATGACATAAATGATGTTGGTTTTGCCTATAATGAGGCCGCAAATGCGGTCACGATGAGTTATGAGGGCGCGGAGATTGTCATACAGCTGCGCGATGGTGTTCATCCTGAATTCTCTGTGGGTGTGATCGCGCAAAATGGTGAGGTCAATCTTGTCCCCATTGCTGGCTACACGCCAAAGGCGGGTGTTGAGGCGAAGGTTGAGCCATCAATCTATGCGCGCAAATTGGCCAGTTTTAGAGACGATATTGTTGCGATTGCGGAAGATGCGAATGGCGGCGCGGATCCATCCGCGCTTGGCGCGCGCATTGAGGACGCGTTTAAGAATTTGAGAGATACGGGCATTAATCAGCGCGCGCTGGCGCTTTATAAGGACAATTTATCGCGTACATATGCCGATGCAGATTCGCCGGATTATAAGCCTGGTGAGTTGACCTATCCGGGGGAGGTTTATATCAGTTTGGGGCAGTATTGTTATGACGTGGCGCAGCATAAAGATTTAGCGTCCACGCATGATATGCATCAGGTTTCATTGTTTGAAAATCATAGAAAAATTCCAGATGCGGTGAAGGCCGATGTTCGTGGTTTGCTTGATGATGTTGGGCTAGGTGATCTTCATTGGCAGAATGATTTGTCGAAGGGCATGGCGCTGGTTGTTGATTCAATGCGCAGAAATGATGATTTAGCGCAGGCCTTTAATAAGAACGCAGACGGCGTTGTTCAGCGTGATAAAGCGCCGGAGCCTCTTGAAAATGGGGCATCTGCGCCTGAAACCAATGGTTTCAAATAGCTAAACCCCGCCACCATTATAGTAATCCATAAAGATGTAGCGCCCATTACGCACAGCCACAGTGGGCGGTACGTAGGTGCGCTCGAACAGGTCATAGCCCTGTTTCAGGTTTAACCAAAATGGTGTCCATGGGCTGTCCATATATTTGACCATATTTAGATGGTTCATACGGAAGGGGAAGATGTGCACGGGCACAGATGATGCCCCGCTTAGCATGCTTTGTTCCGCTAGCAAGTAAACTTCCTCGATGACCCTGTTGGTCATGGCGTAGCAGCCTTCGGATTTGCAGCCGCCATGGATCATGATGTAATCGCCGGTGCGGCTATGGAATTCATCATATTCATTGGGGTAGCCGATATTCATGGCGAGATGATATTGGCTGCCTGGCCAAAGCATACCTTCGGTTATGCTGTAAAAACCTTCTGGAGATTGGTGGTCGCCTTGAGCCATTTTCGGGCCTAGCTTTCCGGAGTATGTGCAAATTGGGTAGGCTTTATAAAGTTGATATTTTCCCGTTTTGCGGTCACGCAGCCACGCCTCTAGAACGCTTTCCTTTTTGAAGATACGGATATACATGTTTGCGCCGGGATCAAAATGCGCGGCGGCGAGTTGCTTTTCGACCTTGGGCAATTTTTGCGTGCGGATTTTATTGATCTTGGCGGTGTAGGGCGCCTTGGTTGAGACGCAACCGCTTAGGATTGATAGTGAAATTGTTAATATGAGAAGGCGAAGCATGTATCTTTAATGTTTGCAGTTTAAGTCAAGGTGATGGACTTAAGTACTGTGTCACAAAAATAATGCGCTGCATAAAGATCAAGCTAGCGTGAGGCGATATTATCAACAGCCTTTTCAACCGCGCTGGAAAAGTTGATGTTGATTAATGTGTCTTTATTGATGATGCCATTGACGCCGTAATCTCTTACTTCGCTGAGTACG
>CAKZMN010000330.1 GCA_937128575.1 uncultured Alphaproteobacteria bacterium
GGGTCAATCTCACTCTCTGCGGCCTGCATTCCATTGCCTTCATAACAGCCATACATATATGGCGTGGCAGATGGAATTTCCGCGGCGCATGTATCAACGCGTTTATAAACGGGATGAACATCATGCTTGTGGCGCGCCTTGCGCACCTTATCTTCATCAACACCAACAATCGCCGCAAGACGCATATCAGAAAAGCCGAGCTTTTTAAGCGCGTTCCAGCTCTGTGCATCAACGGGCAGACCGTTTGCTTCAACATTTTTCTCTGCATCAATGATGTTTTTAATGCGCTCTAGAAACCACATATCGAATTTACAAATGCGGTAGATTTTATCCAGCGGCACGTCATGGCGCATGGCCTCCGCGATATACAAAATACGCTCTGGCGTGGGCGCGGAAATCGCGGCGAGCAATGCATCTTTAAATGCATCGATGTTCTCGTCTTTGTCCTGTGTGATGGGCATGGGCGTTAGGCCGTCCAAGCCTTGCTCAAGCGAACGCAAAGCTTTTTGAAGTGATTCTTCGAAGCTGCGGCCAATTGACATGGCCTCACCAACGGACTTCATTGCCGTGGTTAATGTGTTCTTCGCGCCTTTGAATTTATCAAAAGCAAAGCGTGGGATTTTCGTTACAACATAATCAATTGTCGGCTCAAACGAGGCCGGGGTCTTACCGCCCGTAATGTCGTTATCTAGCTCATCCAGCGTATAACCAACCGCTAGCTTCGCAGCGATCTTTGCAATTGGGAAACCGGTGGCCTTGGACGCCAGCGCGGAAGACCGGCTAACGCGCGGGTTCATTTCAATCACAACCATGCGACCGGTATCGGGGCACATGCCGAACTGTACATTTGATCCGCCAGTTTCAACACCAATCTCGCGCAGTACGGCAAGCGATGCATTACGCATGATTTGATATTCTTTATCCGTTAACGTAAGGGCAGGAGCCACTGTAATGGAATCGCCCGTATGGACGCCCATCGGATCAATATTTTCAATGGCGCAAATAATGATGCAATTATCATTTTTGTCGCGCACCACTTCCATTTCATATTCTTTCCAACCCAAAAGCGATTCATCAATCAGCACTTCTGTGGTGGGGGAGGCATCAAGCCCATCACGAATGATTTGGTCAAACTCTTCACGGTTGTAAGCGACCCCGCCGCCGGTGCCGCCCATGGTGAATGATGGACGAATAATCAAAGGCAGGCCAAATTCCTCTAGAACTTTACGGGCATCCTCAAGATTTTGAACAACTTCACTGCGCGGTGATTCCAAACCAATTTTGGTCATGGCATCTTTAAAACGCTCACGGTTTTCTGCCTTGTCGATGGCATCGGCCTTCGCGCCGATCATCTCAATACCTAAACGCTCCAGCGTGCCGTTTTCTTCTAGCGCCAGCGCAGTATTCAAAGCCGTTTGTCCGCCCATGGTGGGCAATAGCGCGTCAGGTCTTTCTTTTTCTAAAATTTTACCAACAATTTCTGGTGTGATCGGCTCAATATAGGTCGCATCAGCCATATCCGGATCGGTCATGATGGTGGCGGGGTTCGAGTTGATCAGGATAACGCGGTATCCTTCTTCCTTCAGCGCCTTACAGGCCTGCGTTCCGGAATAATCAAACTCACAAGCCTGACCAATGATGATGGGGCCCGCGCCGATAATGGCAATTGATTTTATGTCGCTACGTTTTGGCATGTTTTACTCGTGATCCGTTATTGCTAAAAATTTATCTTCTGTTTTTTTGTATTCAAACAAATTGCCACTTTCCATGTCGAAAATCCATGGTCTGATTTCTACGCGGCCACCCGCAAGCGCTCTTTCCACGCTTGGGTATTCACTCAGGTTTTGAACGCTTTGCAGAACAATTTCTTCTTCGGCGTGTCTTTGTAAATCAGCGGGCGCGCAATGATCACCGCATTTGTTTTGAGCTTCGTTTAAACCGGTTTTGGCCACCTCTAGAAAACTGCTGATCTCTGGATCTTCGATCCCGCCAATCAACGCCTGGATGGCGCCGCAGCCGGTGTGGCCAAGCACAATAATCTTGCTGACCTTGTTGTGATCCAGCGCGAACTGAAGGGCGGCAGCTAGCGCGGTGCCTTTTTTATAGGGGCGAACAATCGCGCCCATCGCTTTGTGGGCAAAAAAAGTCCCCGGAGCGGGGCGAAAAATAGTACCTGGGTTACTGCGCGAATCTATGCAGGAAATCATGAAGTAATCGGGTTCTTGCCCCTTTTCTACAAGAGTAGGCATCGAAGCACTGAGGCTTTCATATTCCTTTTCTCTAAATTTCTTAAACCCG
>CAKZMN010000331.1 GCA_937128575.1 uncultured Alphaproteobacteria bacterium
ATTTATGTCGGTGATAACATTGGCGTTGAACGTTACGCATGTGGTGATGCCCACATTATCGATTTGGCTGGTAAAGCCGTGTATCCGGGTCTCATTGACGCCCATGGCCATCTATCCCGTGTTGGCGAGCGCGAAGTTAACCTTAACTTACAAGGTATCAACAGCCTTAAAGAAGTTATCGAAAAGGTAAAAGAATACGCTGATAACAACCGGGACGCCCCATGGATATCAGGACGTGGTTGGATTGAAAAAGTCTGGCCCGAAGGACGTTTTCCGACCCGTCAGGATTTGGATGCCATTGTTCCTGATCGCCCGGTATTTCTCGTTCGCGCCGACGCACATGCCGCCGTTATTAATACCGCCGCTATGAATTTAGCGAAAATAACAGGGACAACTGTTGCACCGCCTGGTGGCGCCATTAATCTTGACGAATATGGCGAACCTACAGGAATGCTCATTGATAAAGCAATGAATCTGGTAATTCCCCTCATTCCGGAAATCACGCGCGAAAAAGCAAAAGACAATATACGTATAGCCACAGAACGAAATGTAAGCCTTGGCTGGACAGGTTTTCATAATGCCGGTGATACTTATGATGTTCTGCGAATGATGCGTGAACTCCGCTCCGAAGGTAAACTTAAACATCGCGTTTATCATGCGGTTAGACCAATGCTTTATGCCGAAGATGCAGAAATACTCTTTGAAAACGGTGGTGAAATTGATCCTGAGCATTATGTGACCGCCAGGCAATTTAAAATTACCGTAGACGGCGCCTTAGGGTCACGTGGTGCTGGATTCATTGAACCATATTCCGACTATGACACAGTTGGACTTGTAAGATATACCGAAGATGATCTTCGCCCGCTTCTTATTCGCGGCCTTGAAAACGGTCTTCAATTTCAGCTTCACGCGATCGGGGATGCTGCAAATCGCATGGTCTTGAACGCATTCGAACAAGCACTTAACGCCGTACCAAAATCAAAACGCGCAGTAAATAATCCGCGCTGGCGCATCGAACACGCTCAACATTTGGATACTGCCGAGATTCCACGTTTCAGAGAATTGGGAGTTATCGCTTCCATGCAAGGCATCCATTGCACTTCCGATGCTCCTTATGTAGAGAAAAGATTGGGCGAAGCAAGAGCTAGATATGGCGCATACCCGTGGCGTTCTTTATTGGATGCTGGAGCAATTGTCACCAATGGAACCGATGCACCC